>NZ_JAAGPL010000569.1:0-508 GCF_017104785.1 Burkholderia sp. Ac-20353
GGCGCACGGCTTCTTCCACCGCAATTTCGTCGAACGGGTTCATCGACATCTTCACGTTCGCGATGTCGACGCCCGTGTTGTCCGACTTCACGCGGACCTTCACGTTGTAATCGACCACTCTTTTCACAGGCACCAGGATTTTCATCTGCATTCCCATACATAAATCCGAAATCGGCTGAGACCGCCTATTCGCCCACTCATTCGCCCACTCATTCACCGAGGTACGCGGCCCGCACCTTCGGATCGTCGAGCATCTGCTTCGCTTCGCCTTCCATCGTGACCGTGCCGGAGTCCATCACATAGCCGCGGTCAGCTGCCTGCAGCGCGAGCCGCGCGTTCTGCTCGACCAGCAGCACCGTGATGCCCTCCTTCGAGATCGTCCGCACCACTTCGAAGATCTTCTCGACCATGATCGGCGACAGCCCCATCGACGGCTCGTCGAGCAGCAGCAGCTTCGGCTTGGAAAGAATCGCGCGCGACATCGCCAGCATCTGCTGCTCGCCGCCCG
>NZ_JAAGPL010000570.1:0-480 GCF_017104785.1 Burkholderia sp. Ac-20353
AATCCTTCATGCCGGCCAGGTGCTGGATCGCACCCGAGATGCCGACCGCGATGTACAGCTGCGGTGCGACGATCTTGCCGGTCTGGCCGACCTGGTAGTCGTTCGGCACGTAGCCGGCGTCGACTGCGGCGCGCGATGCGCCCAGCGCCGCGCTCAGCTTGTCCGCCAGCGGCTCCAGCACCTTCGTGTAGTTCTCGCCGCTGCCCAGACCGCGGCCGCCCGACACGATGATGCTTGCCGACGTCAGTTCCGGACGGTCCAGCTTCGTCACTTCACGGCTGACGAACTGCGACTTGCCTGCGTCTGCCGCTGCTTCGATCTTCTCGACCGCTGCGCTGCCGCCTTCTGCAGCAACCGGGTCGAAGCCCGTCGAACGCACCGTGATCACCTTGATCGCGTCGCTCGACTGCACCGTCGCGATCGCGTTGCCTGCATAGATCGGGCGCTCGAACGTGTCGGCCGAATCGACCGCCGTGATGT
>NZ_JAAGPL010000571.1:0-384 GCF_017104785.1 Burkholderia sp. Ac-20353
CGACCGACATCCGGAACATCGGCGGCCAGGTCACGCAGAACACGACCCACATCGGCGCGCTGCAACAGGATGCGCTGCAATGGTCGGCATCGGCTGGCGCATACGATGCTTCGCACGGCAGCGGTTCAGCACAGAAGATCACGAACGTCGCAGCGGGCGATGTGTCGACCACGAGCACGGACGCGATCAACGGTGCACAACTGAAGCAGGTGCAGGACCAGCTCAACACGCAAGTCGGCGTGGCGACGAAGAACGCAGTCGTGTACGACACGGACGCGAACGGCAACCGCGTGAACTCGGTGACGCTCGCCGGCGGGGTAACTGGCCCGGTGAAGATCACGAATGTCGCGCCGGGTTCGCTTGACGCGAAGAGCACCGATGCGG
>NZ_JAAGPL010000572.1:0-363 GCF_017104785.1 Burkholderia sp. Ac-20353
TGGGCCAGGTGCTCGCGGCGGGCTCGGGCCAGAACCCCGCGCGTCAGTCGCTGATCAAGGCCGGGCTGCCGAGCGCGGTGCCGGGGATGACGATCAACAAGGTGTGCGGCTCGGGCCTGAAGGCCGTGATGCTGGCGGCGAACGCGATCGTGGCGGGCGACGCGGACATCGTGATCGCGGGCGGGCAGGAGAACATGAGCGCGGCGCCGCACGTGCTGCCGGGCTCGCGCGACGGGTTCCGGATGGGCGACGCGAAGCTGGTCGACACGATGATCGTCGACGGCCTGTGGGACGTGTACAACCAGTACCACATGGGCATCACGGCGGAGAACGTCGCGAAGGAATACGGGATCACGCGCGAAG
>NZ_JAAGPL010000573.1:0-312 GCF_017104785.1 Burkholderia sp. Ac-20353
CAAGCTACAAGGGCGTACCTTATCCCGAAGTTACGGTACCAATTTGCCGAGTTCCTTCTCCCGAGTTCTCTCAAGCGCCTTAGAATACTCATCTCGCCCACCTGTGTCGGTTTGCGGTACGGTCATCATTAGACTGAAGCTTAGAGGCTTTTCTTGGAACCACTTCCAATTGCTTCGCTCCCTAGGGAGCTCGCGCCACACCCTTGAATTCCGCGCCCGGATTTGCCTAAGCGCCTTCTCCAATGCAGCGACCGGGACTTCCAACACCCGGACAACCTTCCGCGATCCGTCCCCCCATCGCATCTAACAATG
>NZ_JAAGPL010000574.1:0-312 GCF_017104785.1 Burkholderia sp. Ac-20353
ATCTGACGACGAACGTGTCGACGCTGACGAGCAATCTGTCGACGACGAACACGAACGTCACGAACCTGCAGCAAGCGGACAAGCTGAACGTCAAGTACGACGGAAGCGACAAGAACACGGTCACGCTCGGTGGCTCGGATCATGCGCCGGTCAAGCTGTCGAACGTGGCGGACGGTGTGGCGAACAACGATGCGGTCAACGTCGGTCAGTTGAACGGTGCGATTTCGCCGATCCAGACGTCGCTGTCGTCGGCGGTGACGAACATCACCAACCTGCAAGGCAATGTGACCAACCTGAGCACGTCGCTCGGCA
>NZ_JAAGPL010000575.1:0-302 GCF_017104785.1 Burkholderia sp. Ac-20353
AGTTCGAATCATCTTGAGATACATCGATACAATCACAACCCGGATAGTTTCCACGTCCATCTCATAGACGCTTCCGCTATCCAAATTACTTACTTCTTCCAGATTGTTAAAGAACGACAGCCGATATGGTGTTACTCATATCACTCTGACTGGCTCAATCGCCAATGACAAAAATTCGACCACGTCGAACGCTTGTCATTGAAGATTGGTGGAGGCAGACGGGATCGAACCGACGACCCCCTGCTTGCAAAGCAGGTGCTCTCCCAGCTGAGCTATGCCCCCATGAGTACAGATGCCTCAGG
>NZ_JAAGPL010000576.1:0-277 GCF_017104785.1 Burkholderia sp. Ac-20353
ACCGTCGAGGACTACGACGCGCTGTTGCCGTGGAAGATGCCCGCCGACCTGCGCTGAGTCGCCGCTGCCACACCTCGGAGTTCGACGCTACCACTCTGAGAGGCGTGAATTAATGACCGCGTACGTTTCATCAGCAAACACATGCCGTCGCCACTCCACCAGAGCATCTTGACCAGATCGCCGCGTCGGCCGCGGAACACGAACACGTGGCCGCTGAATGGGTCTCGCTCGAGCACGGTCTGCACCTTCGCGGCCAGGCTGTTGAACCCGGAGCGCA
>NZ_JAAGPL010000577.1:0-267 GCF_017104785.1 Burkholderia sp. Ac-20353
ACTGGTTCACTATCGGTCGATCACGAGTATTTAGCCTTGGAGGATGGTCCCCCCATCTTCAGACAGGATTTCACGTGTCCCGCCCTACTTGTCGTACACTTAGTTCTTTCATACTGTTTTCGCCTACAGGGCTATCACCTGCTATGGCCGCACTTTCCAGAGCGTTCGGCTAACAATACAAATAAAGAGTACAAGGCTGATCCCATTTCGCTCGCCACTACTTTGGGAATCTCGGTTGATTTCTTTTCCTGCGGTTACTTAGATGTT
>NZ_JAAGPL010000578.1:0-266 GCF_017104785.1 Burkholderia sp. Ac-20353
GTCTTAGCAAACCGCCTGCGCACGCTTTACGCCCAGTAATTCCGATTAACGCTTGCACCCTACGTATTACCGCGGCTGCTGGCACGTAGTTAGCCGGTGCTTATTCTTCCGGTACCGTCATCCCCCGGCCATATTAGGACCAAGGATTTCTTTCCGGACAAAAGTGCTTTACAACCCGAAGGCCTTCTTCACACACGCGGCATTGCTGGATCAGGCTTTCGCCCATTGTCCAAAATTCCCCACTGCTGCCTCCCGTAGGAGTCTGG
>NZ_JAAGPL010000058.1:0-17164 GCF_017104785.1 Burkholderia sp. Ac-20353
TGTTGCTGCGTCGCGACCTGGCCGTGTGGAGCGGCTTCTATCTGGCAGCCGGGCACGCACTGTCGCTGTCGGTGTTCGGCCGGCCGGGCGGCGGCGTCACGCGTGTCGACCTGAACGGGGTGCGCGTGCAGGGCACGCGCTTCGACAAGGGCGTGCTCGCGTGGTCCGCCGACGCGGGCAATCCGTGCTCGGGCTATCTGCAACCCGACCTGCGCCCCGGCGGCCAGCGGCGCTGGGTCGGGCTGATCTGGCCGGCGGGCGCGCAACCCGATACGTCGCACAAGCTCGTCGTGGACGAGTGCCTGGCGCGCCCGCGGCTGCCGGCGAGCGCGATCGCCGGCGTCTATCGATGGCTCGCGCCCGACGCCGGCGAGCACCGTATCGCGATCCTGCCGACGCCGGCCGGGATGTGCGTCACGCTCGACGATACCGCTGTCGACGAGCCGCTGACGATCGGCCGCGACCATTTCATGCTCGGCGACCGCCGCGTGCCGCTCGCGGTCCGCGTCGGCGACGATGCACCCGCCGCGTACCTGCATGGCGAATACCGGTTGCTGCTGCGGCACGGGGCGCTGGCCGAGGTGAGTTCCGCGTGCGTCGACGGCGACGGCTTCTCGATCGGCGGGCGGCGCGTGGCGGCGACGTTCGACGGCGATGCGATGCAATGGCGCGACGGGCCGCCCGCGATGGCGAGCGGATCGCTGGCTTTCACGCTCGACCCCGTCACGTTGCGTCCGCTCGTGCACGGCACCGCACACGGCGCCGGCGGCGCGAGCATCGCGCTGCGCGGGATGGCGACCGTGAGCGACGCGGATGCCGCCGTGCTCGCCGCGACGCCGCGGCTCGGGCTGCCCGACTGGGCGTGGGCGCATCTCGTCGCGATCATGGCCGGGGCGAGCCGCAAGGGCGGGCTGTTCCTGTGGCACGGCTACGAGCGCGCGTCGACCAACCTCGCGCGCGTCCGCCAGGTGCTCGCGCGACTGCATCGGGACGGAGTGGACCGCGCATGAGCACCGTGATGGCCACCGACGCGTCGCTTGCCTACGTCGATCGCGCGCAACTCGCCCGCGAAGCCGGGCCGCGCCCGCGACGCACATGGGTGCTGCTCGACTACGACACGGCGCGCTTTCCGTTCGCGGCCGTGCTGAGCCGCGACGTGTACAAGGTGCAGCGTCTCGACCAGCTGCATGCGTACTTGCTGCACCACCGGCGGCGCAACGGCCGCCACGCGCGGATCGGCGCGCGCGACAACCTGATGGTGAGCGCGATGATGGAGCGCCAGCCCGCCGATGCCGATTTCTGGAAGCTGTACCACGGCTTCATGCTCGCGCAGCTTGCCCCGCTGGTCGGGCGCGGGATTTCGTATACGAGCCATCCGAAGCTGCGCATCCACCTGTCCGGCACGGCCAGCATCAGCTCGTTCCATCACGACATCTGCGTCACGCGCCGGATCGACCAGATCAACTTCTGGATGCCGTTCACCGACGTGTTCGACGGCGCGACGCTGTGGCTCGAGCGCGACTACGGCAGCGGCGATTTCCAACCGGTGCCCGTGCGATACGGGCAGGTGCTGATCTTCGACGGCGGCTATCTGGGCCACGGCACGGTCGCCAATCATTCGGGCGTGACACGCGTGAGCCTGGACATGCGGTTTTCTTACAAGCGGGCGACGACGCGCGCCGAAGGCGTCGCGCTGATGGACCGGATCGTCGACGTGCTCGAGCGGCCGCGCGGCAGTGCCGGCAGTGCCGGCAATGGCGGCAATGGCGGCAGTGCCGGGCCCGTCGCGCGATCCCTGACCACGCAGGAGGCACCATGATTCAGGAACTCGGACAGCAGGCGCTGGCGGTTGCGGCGGACGTGACGAGCCTCGGCCGCAACCGGCCGCGATCGGTCGGCGCGGTGCATTACGGCCCCGATGGCGCGAGCGTCGCGACCACCGGCCAGGCCAGCTACGCGGACGTGTCGGACGCGGGCGGCACGATCCGCTATGCGGCGTCGATCGCGGGCGGTGCGCCCCATTCGACGTCCGAGATCGTCATCGATGCGCAAGGCCGGGCCGTGTCGTCGGCAACGCGGCTGCTCACTGCCGACGGCAAGCTGCGGCGCACCGTGCAAGGCGCCTATCGCGCGCTCGCGCTCAATCCCGCGGGCTGGCCGGCCGACGGCGTCGCGCAGTTCACGCTCGCGGGCTCCGACGGGGCGCCGAGCCATGTCGCCGAGATGCGCTATGCGAACGAAAGGCCCGCGCACTACTCACTCGTCAGCCACGCATCGGGCGGGACGCGCGAGACAGGCGCGATCGCGAGCCGCCTCGAGATCGATTTCGCAAACGCCGTGCTGGCCGGCACGCGGCTCGCCGGCGGCGAACTGACGATCGTCCGCCATGCGGGCCCGGCGCTGACGCTCGCGAGTACCGCGCGCTCGATCCTGACCGCGCACGGAACGCCCGGCCAGCTGCTTACCGTCAACTACGCGGAAGACGGCGCAACCGTGCGCCAGCGCGTCGAATCCGACTACGGCGGCGTTGTGTTCGATGCGCGCGGCAAGATTCTCGACGGACATCTGCTCGTCGCGCTGCAGCAGGCAGGCAGCAACGCGCAGGTGCTGACGGTGTTCCGGTTCGCGAACGGCAAGCTGATCTCGACGCGCGTGCTGGAACCCGGTGAGCCGACGCCGCCGCCGCGCGAAGCCGCGCCGGCGAAATCCGTGCCGGGCCCATGGCAGCCGACGCGTGCGCCGGATCGTACGCGGCGAGCGTTCCGCGCCAACGGCAGCCTCGCGCAGGTGCGCGACGAGTGGCTGTCGAGTGGCGGCGCGACGCCGTGGCGCTCGCTCGTCACCGGTTTCGCGCCGGACGGCCTGACCGCCGTGCGCGTGACGGACGTCGACTATCGGGCGGCGCAGTTTGCGCCCGACGGGCAGCCGATCGGCGGCACGATCCTCTCCACCCGATTCGAAGGCGGCGTGCGCACGAGCACGACCCGTGTCGAGTACTAGGCGCGTTGTTCCAACCCACCCACGGAGAAAAGCGATGGCTATCAACAAGAACTGCTCGATCACCAACCAGTCGGGCAAGAGCGTCGTCGTGCTCAATGCATTCAACTCGTCGACCAACGTCGCGCAGAACTCGCCGAAGCAGGGTTATCTGCAGGACCTGACGCGGCTGCCGCTGACGTCGGGCAGCAACGTGCTGGCCAACGGTGCGACGGGCGCGGTCACGCTCGACGGGACCTACACGGATTCGAAGGGGCAGACCAAGCCCTGCTTCATCTACCAGCTGCTGATTTCGCAACCGGACTCGCTGTTCCCGGTGACGTCGGTCGGCGAAGCGCTCGACTTCACCACGCAGGGCTACCCGCCGATTTCGGTGACCGAAGCTGCCGCCACCAACATGGCCAAGGCGCTCAGCTTCTGCCAGAACATCATGACGTCGCCGACGTCGAAGATGGCGACCGGCTTCCAGAGCGCGATGACCGACGCGTTCAAGCTGCCGTCCGTGTCCGACAGCGAGAAGGCGATCGCCGCGTTCTTCAACCAGTTCGACCTGTTCAAGGGGCTCGACTTCCCGAGCTACGTCGCGGTCAGCACCTGGCTGCGCGGCTATGCGTATCTGTGGGGCATGGACGACAAGGGCCAGCCGGGCCGGACCTACTACGTCTATTCCGCGCCGGGCGACGGCAAGACCGGCGCGACGTCCGAAGGCACGATCGTGTTCGCCAGGAAGTCTGGTGCACCGTCGCCGGCCGACCCGGCCGACCGCCAGAGCGGCATGACGATCACGCTTACCGGATCGGGCGGCTCGACCAGCACGCTGTCGTTCGACAACGGGCAGGTTGTCGATACCGCCGGCGCGGTCGCCCTCAATGCGGCATTCGGCTTCAAGGGGACCTTCACGGGCAAGGAGAGCGACACCACCGCGTGGCCGATCCTGACCGGCACGCTGCTCGACAAGAAGGTGATCGCGATCTCGCTCGCACCCGAGTCGGGCTGGGACAAGTTCTGGTCGAACCTGTCGTTCGAGAAGTTGCTCAACTACTTCCTGCAGGCGATGGGCGTCTGGATGGCGCTCGATTTCCTGAAGCAGAAGCTGACCGGCAAGGACAACAAGCTCCAGGACGACCAGGCCAACGAGAACCGCGGCGACGCGCCCAACCAGCAACAGCAGCAGGACGCGCAGGATGCGGGCAACGAGATCGGCAACGACGCGCGGCAACAGGACCAGCAACTGGCCGACCGGGCCGCGGGCGACGGCAACGTGCAGGTGCCGGCGGATGATGCGGCGTTCGCGAACGACGTGAGCGCGGCGCGTCAGTCGGGCTCCGAAGCGTACAGCGAGGTGGCCGGCGACAACATCGGCGGCGGGATCGACAGCGCAAGCACCCAGCTCAAGGATCTCGCGCAGATCGAGGTCAACGAGCAGATCGAGGAGGCAGAGGGCAACCTGGTCGACGCGAGCGCGAAGCTCGAAGCCGGTCAACTGAGCGAAGCGAACCAGAGCCTCGGCGAAGTCACGCAGTCGCTTCCCGATATCGTCGAGAATCTCGGCGACCAGGTGAGCCAGCAACTGAAGGAGCAGGTCGCGGAAGCCGTCGAGGTGCAGCAGGAGGCGTCCGACGTTGCCGAAGAAACCAGCGACAACGCCGACGAGGCAGGCTCCGGCGAAGAGGAGCCGTTCGACGATCCTGTCCTTCCCGAGTGACCGGGCGCGCGGGGTTCGTCGCTCCGGCGGGTCGCCCGGATGGGTGACCCGCGATGCCCGCTCACCGGCATCGACCTACTTCATGTCCCGGGCCACACGAAACCCGTTTGCCGAATAGCGTACGCTGCTGTCGTATTTGAAGCGTGTCGAGACGGGCATATAGCTTGCGCCGTCTCGCCACGAGCCGCCGCGGATTACGCGCACCTGGCAATTCGGCTCGTCCCATGAGTGGCCGTCGGCAGGCGCATTCTTGTACGAGTTGTGCCAGCAATCGCTGACCCATTCCCAAACGCCGCCCGCCATGTCGTAGAAGCCGAACGGATTGGCCGCGAACGAGCCGACGTTATCCGGTGCTTCGGCATGCCATGGTGGGCCGCAGTCCTTGCAGTTCGCATTGCCCGCGCGCATCTCGTTGCCCCACCAGTAGCGCGTGGCGGTGCCGCCGCGGGCCGCGAATTCCCATTCGGCCTCGGTCGGCAGCCGGTAAGTCTTGCCGCTGATCTTCGACAGCCACTTCACGTACTGTTGCGCATCGTCCCAGCTCAGGTCGCGCGCCGGTGCGTTCGGCGTCGTGTTGCTGTCGCTCGGCAGGCGCGGACAGGCGCCCGCGTCGCGGCACGTGTTCCACTGCGCGACGGTCACCGCATACTTCGCGAGCGCGAAAGCATGATCGAGCGTCACGCGATGCGCAGGTTTTTCCGACGAATCGCCGGAATTGCTACCCATCGCGAACGTCCCGGGACTGACCGTGAGCATCGCCGGGCATGCGGGGCAATCGTGGATTTCATTGGCGGCCGCTGCGCTACCTTTCGGCTGCGGTGTCGATGGGGCTGCCACTGCAGCCGGAGGCGGTGCTTTCGCCGGCGAGGCAGGCGGGTGCGCAGGCTGTGCTGTTGCTGCCGCCGCTGCCGATGCTGGCGCCGGTGCCCGAGCCGCGGCCGGAGCAGGCGCGGGTGCGGAGGCCGGCGTGGAACTCGCCGTGGAGCTCGCCGTCGGTGCCGGCGCGGACGCGGCAGGCGCCTTCGGCGCGGCCGCGCGTAGTCGTGCAATACGGGCCTGCGCCAGCGGCGCGAAGCGGCCGTTCGGGTAGGCCTTCAGATAGGCTTCGTAGTCGCCCGCCTCCTTGCTGTCCTTGATCGACTCCCAGAACGTGATTTCGTACTGCTCGGCGCTGTCCTTCGGCATCACGCCCCGGCTGTCGAGCGCGACGACGCTGACGTCGGCCAACCCTGCGGATCGTGTGTCGATGCCGTCGCCGGCAGGCACGGCGCCCGGTCCTGAGCGACGGGCCGCGGTGAACGGAAGTGTCGTTGCCGCGTCCGCGAGGGACGACGCGACCCACGGCATCTGCCGATGCCCGGTAGCCCTTTCGACAATCGCGCCGGCACGGTCGAACACCTGGGCGATACCGAGCCCCGGCAACGCGAGCGTCTGCAGCAGCGCCGCCGTGTAAACACCATGCGTTGCGCCGTCGGCTGCGGCTTCGCCAGGCGCTGTCGCATAGGCGACGAGTGTGTTCGCCGGTGGCTGGCGGGCCGCCACATTGCGGGCGCCGGGGAGCGCAGTCAGGCAGGAATCCAGAATGATCAGATCAATCCGGTCGCCGTGCGGCCGCGATGTCGCATCGAATACGGTTTGCAGGTCAATGCCCGTTCGCGACACGGAGTCCGCAGAGCGGACGTCGGCATCGACCGGAGCGAGCCATGTCGTTCCGTCGACGCTGGCGCCGTGGCCCGCAAAATACACGAGCCCGGTGCCGCCGGCCGCGATGCGGCGGTCGAACATGGCAAGCCCGTCGAGCATCTGCTGCCGGGTGGCGTTGCGCAGCGTGATGACGTCGAAGCCGAGCGCGTTCAGCGCATCGCGCATCGCATCGGCGTCGTGGACAGGATTGGCGAGCGGATGGTCGCGATACGCGCCGTTGCCGATCACGAGCGCGACGCGGTGCGGTTCGACGGACTGCGCGCGCGCGGTGGCTGCTGGCGGCGGCGCGGCAAACGGATGCACGGCCTCGCCGAAGCAGACGCTCGATGTGATCGAGATTGACGCAAACAGGCATGCGGGCAAGAGTATTCGCCACATATTCAGCCCCCAGGGTGCGCCGTCGGACGATATGACCGAAGGCGGAGCGCAGCCGTTGCCAGGCGTCCGGTCGTGGCGAGCGCAATGCGGGCCTGCGGCTGGCGCGGGCACGGCCGGGACACATTCAAGATAGCACGCGCGCTGAACGCTGATGATCGGAACCACCCGCAGGTTTCGCAAAAAACAGACATACGCGCGCACGCATCGATATCGGCCGATCAACGTCGGGCATCGATATGTGCCTTCCTGTCGATTACGTCCTAAGCTGTTAGTCACGCTCCACTGTCCAACGCCACGCGCTGCCACTCACGCGAGGAGCAACACGATGCAAAGAAGGGCTACGCTGTTGGCTTTGGCCGCCACCGTGCTGGCGCCGAGGATCGCATTCGCCGCCGGCCGTACGCCGTCGCCGCCCGGCGCCGAGGCCTACATCATCTGGCCATCGGACGGCACAACGATCACCGGTGGCAAGTTCTGGGTGCGCATGGGCTTGCGCAACATGGGCATCTGCCCGAAAGGCATCGAGCGGCCGAACGTCGGCCATCATCATCTGCTCGTCGATACCGATCTCCCGCCACTGGACCAGCCGATCCCGTCGGACCGGAATCACCTGCATTTCGGCGCCGGTGAAACCGAGGCGCGCATCGAGCTGCCACCGGGCAAGCACACGCTGCAGATGCTGATGGGCGACTACAACCACGTGCCGCACGATCCGCCCGTGTATTCGAAGAAGATCACGATTACGGTCAAGTAGCGCGCGATGCCACGCCTGCCACCCGAACCGGGAATTGAATTGACGCCATGAACAAGCTCATCCTCTTTGCCGCTGCCGTGGCGCTGCTATGGACGGGTGCGACGACTGCCGAGCCCGGCACGCATTCCGCGAAGGCTGTCGTCTACATCGGATGGCCCAACGACGGCCAGGTGCTGCCGGCCGGACGTTCGTTCCGGGTGTGGTTCGGCTTGCGAGACATGGGCGTCGCGCCATCGCACGTGCAGTTTCCGAACACGGGCCACCATCATCTGCTGGTCGATACGGATCTGCCGCCGATGGACCAGCCGATCCCGTCCGACCGGAATCACCTGCATTTCGGCGCGGGCGAAACCGAAACCACGCTGGAGCTTCCTCCGGGCAAGCACACGTTGCAGCTGTTGATGGGCGACGCGAACCACGTGCCGCAAAATCCCCCCGTCTATTCGAAGAAGATCACGATCTACGTGAAGTGACCGCGCGTTGCGCGGCGCTGGATCGCGCACTGTCTGCGTACACCCGACATCACGAGCAAGAAGTGTTGGCGACGGCCGATCAGGCGTGATCGATCCGTGCGCGACGTACCTCTCCCCCGAATCAGCTCCGTCATCGCCGGCCCCGCATCGGCAGGCCTTTCCACGCGATCTCGCTCGATTGCGCATGCGGCTGGCATGCCGCATGCAGTATCGGATGCGAGCGTCCGGTCCTGCCGCCCAACCACCAACACCCGCATCCGTACCGTCGCCGCGTTCCTCCGAAGGAGTCGATCGTGAACACTCGCCTGTCGCCCACCGCCACGCGCAACCGCCGCGGTCTCGTGGGTTCGCTCGCCCGCATCGCCGGTTCCGCCGGATTGTGCGCGGCGGTCCTGTCCGGCTGCATGGATCTGAAAATGCCCGTCTACCAGCGCCCGGAGATGCCGGCGAAGGCCACGTGGGCACACGCGCACGAGCCGGTATCCGCGTCGGACGCGGTCAATCCCGAGTGGTGGAAAGGTTTCGACGATCCGTATCTCGACGCACTGATCGACAAGGCCATCGCGGGCAACGTCGATATCAAGGTGCTGGCGGCACGCATCGACGTGGCCGGCGCGCAGATCGGCGAGGTCCGTGCGGGCGCGCTGCCGACCGCCGACCTCGGCGCGGGCGCGGACTTCGAGAAAAACACGCGCCAGACGCTGACGAAGTCGTACAACGTCGGCAGCCAGCTGAACTGGGACATCGATATCTGGGGCAAGGTCGAGAAGGGCGTGCAGGCGCAGAAGGCCGAATTTCATGCGACCGAGGCCGACTGGCGGGCAGGCTACCTGACGCTCGTCGCCGACGTGTCGACCACGTACTTCCAGATCCTGCAGTTCGACGACCAGATCGAGCAGCAGCAACGCACGCTCGACAAGAACCGGCAGATCCTGGCGATTTACCGGTCGATGCTTGCGAACGGCGTCGCGCCGCAGACGGAAGTGCTGCGTCAGAGCGCGGAGATCAACGGGCTGGCGAACGCACTGATCGAGCTGCACCGTTCGCGCGATACGGCCGAGAACGCGCTCGCGACGCTGCTGGGCGTGCCGGCCGGAGAATTCAGGATGCCTGCCGGTCATCTCCGGCAGCGCGTCAAGCTGCCGGACGTGCCGATGGGCCTGCCCGCGCAGCTGCTCGCGCGCCGGCCGGACGTGGTCGCCGCGCAGTACCGCGTGCTCGAATCGTATGACGAAGTGGGCGCGGCGAAGCTCGCGCAATTGCCGTCGATCAGCCTGACGGGGCGCGGCGGCACCGCGGCGTTCGCGCTGTCGGACCTGTTCAGGGCGTTCACGTTCAGCTTCCTGCCGAGCATCAACCTGCCGATGCTCGACCCCGGCGTGCGCGCGCACATCAAGACGACCGACGCGCAGGCCAGGGTCGCCGAACAGCAGTACCGGCAGACGGTGTTTACCGCGTTCAAGGAGGTGGAAAATGCGCTCGTCGATCTCGATGCGCACAAGCAGCAGCGTGTGCAGCTTCAGCAGCAGGGCGAGCGTCTGCGCACGGTGGCCGCGCAAGTCGAGGCGCAGCTCAAGGAAGGGCTCGTCTCGCAGCTCGAGGTGCTCGAATCGGAACGTTCGGTGGCGTCCGCGGAGCTCGCGCTGCTGGCCAATCATCAGCAGATTCTGAGCGACACCGTCACGCTCTACAAGGCGATCGGCGGCGGCTGGCGTGCGGTCGAGGTCTCGAATGCGAGCAGCGAGCCGGTCGGCCACGCAATGCAATGAACACGCCAGCCCTGCGCAGCCGCGCGATCGTCGCCAGCCGATTGACTACCGTCTTCCGTCGCCTAAACTTTTTTCACGCGCGCGTTGCCCGGTGCCTCGGCGGCGCGACTTCACACGGATGGTTCGCGAGCGCGTCGCGATTCCTGCGCCGCGTGCCCATTGGCGGGCGCATGTCGATCGTTGGCCGAATCATGGTTCCTGACGCCGCTTCGATTGCCGAGAAACAGGCCGCGCTCGACCGGCCGTTCGACATCGTGCTCAAGCCGGTGTCCGATCCGGAGCTGAGCGAGATCCGGATCGACAAGGCGCTGTTTGCCGTCGGTCGCACGAACGCGCCGTTCTCGTCCGTGCGACCCGAGCGGGTGGCCGACCTGTCGCGCCGGCATGCGCGCATCTTCTTCGAACGCGGCGCGGCCTATGTCGCCGATCTCGGCAGCAAGAACGGCACGGCCGTCAACGGCGTCGACGTTGGCGACAAGCCGCACGTGCTGCGCGACGGCGACGAACTGCGCCTGGCCGGCACGCTCGCATACCGCATCGCGTTCGTGCCGTGCGCGACGCATCAACCGGCGCGGCCGGCCGCGATCACGCTGTCGCCGGAGCGCGGCGATCTCGGGCTGCAACCGGTCATCATTACCGCATTCCCGTTTCTCGTGAGCAAGGCCGACGACACGTTCGCGTGCTACCGGAACGCGTATCCGCATCAGGTGAACTACCTGTCGCGGCGTCATGCGCACATTTACGTGCAGGACGGCGACGCGTTCGTCGAAGACCTCGGCAGCACGAACGGCACGTTCGTCGACGGCCGGCGCCTCGACGAGCACGCGGTGCCGCTCGCCGACGGCGCGCTGCTCGCATTCGGCGGCGATCACTTCGTCTATCGCGTCGGCGTGCAGCGCGGGCCGGGGCCGGACTCCACCGTGACGGCCGCGTCGCCGCCGGGAGCCGGCGCGCATGCGGCCAATGCAGCGGATGTGGACGCGGACCGGACGACCTTCGTCGATACCGCGCATTCGTTCCTCGACATCTTCTGCACGGTTCCTGCCGTTGCGCAGGAGGACGAAGTCAATCCGCACGCCGCGCAAGGCGCCGCCGAAACCGCGCATGACGCGCGCCACCGGCGCGGCAGGCTCGAGGTCTTCCTGTCGGAGCTGAGCGAGGCGCTCGGTGGCAGCGGGCACGTGAACATGCGCCGGCTGGGCGCATGGGGCGTAGGGCTCGTCGCCGCGGTCGTCGTGCTGCTCGTGACGCTGTATTTCCAGGACGCGCCGCTGCGCGAGATGCGCGCGCTGCTGGCGCGCGGCGACACCGCGCACGCGGCGCAACTCGCCGATCGCTACCTCGCCGATCATCCGGACGATACGGCGTTCCTTGCACTGGGCACCGAGGCGCTCGTCCGGTCGACGGCGCCAGAGTGGATCACCGCGATGAACATGCGCGCATTCGACCGCGCCCGTGCCGTCGTGCAGCAGATGCGCACGCTGGCCCGCCACAACGCCGACGCGCGGCCGCTCGTCGACGAGATTGCGTGGATCGGCGAACTGCAGGCGTTCGTTGCCGGCCGCGGCGGGTCGGAGGCGCCGATCCGGATTTACCGCGACGAAGCGCCGATCAAGGCGTTGACCGGCCGATGGAACGACGACCCGGGTGCGCATCAGCGATTGCTCGACCGGATTTCGTCATACGTTCCCGCGTTTGCCGTGCCATACGCCGACGCGCTCAGCCAGCTGCGCAAGCTGCAAAGCGACAACTCCGTCTATGTGGCGGCACTCGAGCGGCTGCAGCGGGCGATCGGGGCGGCGCTCGACGACGATCGGCTCGACGGTCTGCCCGCACTGCTTGCCGACTACGCGCAGCGCTATCCGCGGCTGGGCGGGCTCGACGCCGTGCGCGCCGATCTGCAGCAATACACGCAGTTCGAGAGCGACGCGCGGAGCGGCCACGGACCGGCCGTGCTGGATCGCCTCAGGCAGTTCCGCTTCGCGACGCCGCAGTTCGCCGCGCATGCGGGGATGCTGGAACGGCTCGCTTCCTCCGGAGGGCGCGGTGAAGCTCGACAGTCTCCTTAAGCGCGCGCGGCAGGCGAAGCCGCCGGAGCCGCCGCGATCGCTCGGCGAGGCGCTGGAGGATCACAGCGCCGAAGGCATCGCGATCCTGACGGCGCGGCCGTGGCGGCTCACGCAGGCGACCATCATCGCGATGGTCGGGCTCGTCGTCTGCACGCTGCTGTGGTCGTTCGTCGGCCGCGCCGACGTGATCGTGACCGCGCAGGGCGCGCTCGCGCCGGAGTCCGAGGTGCGCCGCATCTACGCGCCCGTCGACGGCGAGCTGGTGGACATCTATATCGCCGAAGGTCAGCCGGTCGAGAAGAACGACGTGATCGGCCGGATCAACGCGCGCGGCGCGATCGAGGCCGCGACCAACGCACTCGATGCGCGGCTCAAGCTCGACGACGCGGAGCGCGAATGGAAGCAGTTTCCGGAAAAGAAACAGCTGATGGAGCGCAAGGCCGACGCGCTGAAGCAGCAGATCGAGGTCGAGGAGCACCAGCACCAGAACCGCATCGCGGAAGGCACCAGCAAGCTCGCGCAATCGCAGCGCGCGCAGATCGACGAAGCGCGCGGCAACATCGACAACGCGCGCCACGCGCTCGACCTCGCGAAGGACGAACAGGACAAGTACGCGCGCCTGTTCGCGCTGCCGGGCGGCGGTGGCGTGTCGCAGAGCCAGGTGGAACAGAAGCGCAGTGCGTATCTGCAGGCCCAGGACAGCTACCGCGTCGCGCAGGCGCGGCTTGCGCAGCTCGAGGCGCAGCAGAGCCACGAGTTCGCGCAGGCGAAGGCGCAACTCGAAGGCAGCGGCGAGACGTTGACCGGGTTGCGCATCCAGTACGACGCGACGGTGCGCGACATCGCGAACACCGAAGAGAAGCTGCGCCTGCAGGTGCAGACGGCGCGCCTCGCCGCGGATGCCGCCGCGCGCATCCGCTTCGAGAACATCGACAAGGACAATTTCCTGCTCGTGCTGGCGCCGGCCTCCGGCGTGATCACCGATGTGACCACGACGCAGCCGGGCGACAAGATCCTCGCGAACACGCCACTCGGCGGCATCGCGCCGTCCGATGCGCGGCCGGTCGTGAAGGTCGCGATTGCGGAACAGGACCGCGCGTTTCTCCATGAAGGGCTGCCGGTGAAGCTCAAGTTCAATGCGTTTCCGTATCAGCGCTATGGCGTGATCGACGGCACGCTCGAATACATTTCGCCGGCGACGAAGCCGCAGGCGCAGACGAAGGAGCCCGTCTACGAAGGCCGCGTGGCGCTTGCGCGCGATTCGTACACGATCGCCGGCACGAAGTATCCGCTGCGCTACGGGATGACGGCAACGGCGGAAATCGTGGTGCGCGAGCGACGCGTGATCGGCTTCGCGCTGGACCCGTTCAGGCAGATCGCCGGCTGATGGCGATGGCCGCATGCAGGACCGAGAGGATCAAGAGGATCAAGGGGGATGAAATGACGGCAATAGTGCGTATCGACGACGAGGTGATCGGCACCGACGACTTCATCCGCGTGCTGAAGCTCGCGGGGCAGTTCGAGGGCCTCGTCGAACAGCAGGTTCGCGACCGGCTCACGGTGATCGCGGCGAAGAAGATGGGCGTGCAGGTGACGCCGGAAGAAATCCAGGAGCGCGCGGACCAGTTCCGCCGCGTGCGCGGCCTGCACCGCGCCGCGGACATGAATCGCTATCTGGACGTGTTCGGGATCAGTCTCGACGAGTTCGAGCGGTTCATCACCGACACGCTGTACCAGGAGAAGACGCTCGACACGGTGTGCAGCGATGCGGCCGTCGAAGCGTACTTCAAGCTCAATTCGCCGAAGTTCGACAGCATCGAGGTCAGCCACATCGTGCTGGATTCCGACGGCAAGGCACGCGAGATGATCGCGCTCCTGGAGGATGACCCCGACTGTTTCGGCGACATGGCGCGCGAGCATTCGATTGCCGACACGGCCGAGCGCGGCGGCGTGATCGGCAAGGTGCTGCGCGGCTCGCTGAAGACGGACATCGAGGCCAAGGTGTTCAACGCGCACGTGGGCGACCTGCTCGGGCCGTTCGCCGCGCCCGACGGCGCGTTCTTCGAGATCTTTTCGGTCACCGCGAAACACCCGGCCGCGCTCGACGCCGACGTCGCGTCGGAGGTGCGCCGCCTGCTGCGCGAGGAGTGGCTCGCCGAGCGCGCGCAGGAACACATCATCGACGCACGCTGAGCGCGGAGAACCGGACCCATGGACGCACAAGCCCCCGCCCCGGCCAGCACCCCGTCGCTCGCGGAGTTTCTCGCGTCGGTGGAGCCGCTGTCGCTCTTTTCGCGCGACGAACTCGACCGCATGGCCGCGCACGCGCAGTTGCGCACCTACGCGTTTGGCGACACGGTCTGCAACCGCGGCGAACTGGCCGAGGGCCTGTACGTGCTGCGCTGCGGGGCCGTGCGGCTGATTGCCGACGATCGCGGCAAGGAAACCAGCGTCGGCGTGCGCAAGGAACGCGAAGTGTTCGGCGAGATGGCGATGTTGCGCGACTACTGGCACGAGGTGTCGGTGCGCGCGTCGACGAAGACCGACGTGCTGTGCATCCCGCGCAGCGCGATCGAGCCGATCCTGCGCGACAACCCCGCCGCACAGTCGTTCGTGACGAGCTATGTCGCGATCAGCTCGGCCGGCGGCTTCGTCACGCGGCTGTTCGACCTGCGCGGCAAGCTGACGCGCGCCGAACTCGAGGAATACGTGTCGAGCGTCGGCGTGAAGCGCGTCGCGGCCGGCAAGGAAATCGTAAGGCAGGGGCCGGGCGGCGACCTGCGGCTGTATGTCGTGCGCCAGGGCGAGGTGAGCGTGTCGTGCCACGAGGACGGCAACGACTATCCGCTCGCGACGCTCGGCGCAGGCGAGATCTTCGGCGAGCGCGCGTGCCTGCTGCGGCAGGAGCAGGCGGCGACCGTCACCGCGGTCACCGATACGCGCCTGCTCGTGATCCCGGAAAAGACCGTGCACGTCATGCTCGAGCGCAACCCGAAATTGCGCGACGTGCTCGAAGAACGCATCCGCTTCGTCGACCAGGAACTGAAGCGGCAGAAGAAGCTCGCCGAACGGCGCCGCCACCCGCTGCAGATCGATATCGGCGCCGACGCCGCGTTCGGCGAGCGGATGATCAAGCGTTTCGTGCTGGTCGAGCAGGCGGAGGAAATGGATTGCGGCGCCGCGTGCCTCGCGATGATCTGCCGTCACTACGGCATAGCGATGACGCTCGGCAAGCTGCGCGATCTCGCGAACGTGACGACGCAGGGCGCGACGCTCGACAGTCTCGCGCGCACCGGCGAGGCGGTCGGCTTCGCGACGCGCGGGGTGCAGTGCACGTACGAAGCGCTGCTCGGGTTCGACCTGCCGTTCATCGTCCACTGGGAGGGATATCACTACGTCGTCGTGTACGGCGTGTCGAAGTCGTACGTGCGCATCGCCGATCCGGCGCTCGGCTTCAGGAAGCTGAGCGTCGAAGCGTTCGAGCGCGGCTGGAGCGGCACCTGCCTGCTGTTCACCGCGACCGGGCAGGCCGCGCCGCAGGCCGAGTCGCGTTCGCCGTGGGTACGCTTCATCGGCTACCTGCAGCCTTACCGGAAGATACTCGCGAACCTGTTCCTCGCGACCTTCGTGATCCAGGTGCTCGGCGTGATCCCGCCACTCATCATCCAGAACGTGCTGGACGGCGTGATCGTGCACCAGAACGTGAGCCTGTTGCATCTGCTGATCGCCGGGCTCGTGATCTCTCACGTGTTCACGCAGCTGATGACGACGATACGTGCGCACCTGTCCAACTTCATGGTGCGCAGCCTCGATTTCGCGATGATGTCGCAGTTCTTCAAGCACACGATGTCGCTGCCGTATTCGTTTTTCGCTCGCCGCAAGAGCGGGGACGTGTTCGCGCGCTTCCAGGAAAACCAGACGATCCGGGCGTTTTTGACGGAGTCCACCGTGACCACCGCGCTCAATCTTCTGATGATCTTCATCTACTTCACGATCATGTTTCTCTACAACGTGAAGATGACGATGGTGCTGATCGCGTTCGTGATCCCGATCATGGCGCTCACGGCGCTCGCGACGCCCAGGCTGAAAGGCTATGCGCGCGAGGTGTTTGCCGCGTCCACCGATGCGAAGTCGCTGCTGATGGAGACGCTCGGCGGCGTCGAGACCGTGAAGGGGATGGGCATCGAGCGGTCGGTGCGGCTGAAGTGGGAGCGCAAGTATGCGAAGGCGCTCGATGTCCAGTACCGTGCGCAGGCATTCAATATCCTGGTGGCGCTTGGCGGCCAGCTATTGAATGCGGCGACCACGATCGTGATCCTGTGGGTGGGCGCGAACCTCGTGCTTGCGCATGAACTCAGCATCGGCCAGCTGATCGCGTTCAATGCGTTCATGGGCAGCGTGCTGGCGCCGCTGATGGGGCTCGTCGGCATGTGGAGCCTGATGAACGACGCGGCGGTGGCGATGGAGCGGCTCGGCGACGTGCTCGACATCGAGCCCGAGCAGAAGCCGTCCGAACTCGGCTCGCGCGTGCTGCTGCCCGACCTGCAGGGCGACATCAGCTTCGATGGCGTGTATTTCCGCTATGGCGGCAACGAAACGCCTTACGTGCTCGAGAACATCAGCTGCACCATCCGGCGCGGCGAGATGGTGGCCATCGTCGGGCGCAGCGGTTCGGGGAAAACCACGCTGGCAAAGTTGCTCGTGGGCTTCTATACGCCCACGGACGGCAAGATCGTCGTCGACGGCTACGACATGAACGCGATCGACAAGGCTTGCTACCGCGCGCAGATCGGCTACGTGATGCAGTCCAACCTGGTCTTTTCCGGATCGATTGCCGAGAACATCGCATGCGGTGACGCGAGCCCCGACTGGCGGCGCATGGAGGAGGTCGCGCGGATGGCCGACGCGCATGTGTTCATCAGCAAGTTGCCGCTCGGCTACGAGCAGGTGGTGGGCGAGCGCGGCGTGGGCCTGTCGGGCGGCCAGATCCAGCGGCTTTGCATCGCGCGCGCGCTTTATCACGACCCGCGCCTGCTCGTGTTCGACGAGGCGACGTCGTCCCTCGACACGCAGTCGGAGGGCAATATCCTCGCGAACATGCACGAGATCCTGCAAGGGCGCACGGCGGTGATCATCGCGCACCGGCTCAGCACCATCATGCGTGCCGACAAGATCCTCGTGCTGTACGAAGGCGCGATCGTCGAACAGGGCACGCACGACGAACTGGTCGCCCTCAAGGGCATGTATTACCAGCTCGTGCAGAAACAGCTGGGCGCATCATGAAACTCTTCGACCCGCACGGATTCGGCAACTCC
>NZ_JAAGPL010000059.1:0-30336 GCF_017104785.1 Burkholderia sp. Ac-20353
GAAAAAAAAAATCCTGCGCTCGATGCTGCGCTGGGCGCCCAAGCTCGAGCGCGCGGACATCGAGAAGCTGCTCAACCAGGCGAACGTGTTGCGCGACGAAGTCATGCAGATGTCGCGCAAGGAGCGCTTCGTCGAAGCGGCCGTGGCTGCGCCGCAGTCACCCGACGCGGCCGACGCGCAGGAAGCGGCCGCGGCCCCGCCCGCGGTGCGTCAGCGCCGGCAGGCGCTGATCGAGCGCAGCTTCATCTTCGAAGGGATCTTCGGCGACAATCCGAAGCTGCTCGCCGCGCTCGAAATTGCCGAGAAGGCCGCACCGACCGATCTGCCTGTGCTGATCGACGGCGAGAGCGGGACCGGCAAGGAACTGATGGCGAAAGTGATCCACGCGAACGGGGCACGGGCTGACCGGCCGTACATCTCGGTGAACTGCGGCGCGATTCCCGACAACCTGCTCGAATCGGAGCTGTTCGGGCATCGGCGCGGTGCGTTCACCGGCGCGTCGAACGATCGCAAGGGCAAGTTCGAGAGCGCGCACACCGGCACGATTTTCCTCGACGAAATCGGCGAGTTGCCGCTGCCGGGCCAGGTCAAGCTGCTGCGCGTACTGGAATCGCACGAGATCCAGCGGGTCGGCTCGGACGAGCCGATTGCGGTCGATACGCGCATCGTCGCGGCCACCAACAAGAATCTGCGGAAATTGAGCGAACAGGGGCTGTTTCGCGAGGATCTGTTCTACCGCCTGAGCGTCATTCATCTGACGTTGCCGGCGCTGCGCGAGCGTCGCGACGAAATTCCGCTGCTGCTCGCGTACTTCGGCGATGAGGCAGCCGGGGCACTGAAGCGCAGGCCCATCAAGACGACGCCGAAGCTGCGCGACTTCCTGCTGACCTACGCGTATCCGGGCAACATCCGCGAACTGCGCAACCTGATCTACCGTCTGTCGTGCCTGGCCGGCGAGATCGCGGATATCGAGCATCTGCCCGAGGATATCCGTCCGAAAGCGGCGGGGACCGTCGTGCGCGCGGCGGATGACGGTGCGCCGGCCAGGCCGATGTCGCTCAGCGACGCGAAACGCGCCGCAAGCGACGAGGCAGAGCGCGCGTTTCTCGAACGCGGGCTGCAGGAGACGGGCGGCACCGTGGCCGAACTGGCGCGCCGTTGCGAGATGAACCGGTCGCATCTGCAGATGCTGCTCAAGAAGCACGGCATCCGTTCGAAAGCGTTCCGTCATCCGGATGGCACGACGCCCGACAAGGAGGCGTGAGCACAACACGCGTGCGCTCGCGCGTGACCTTGCGCGCGCTCGATCGATCAGCGTTGCACCGCCGGATTGGCGAGCGTACGGTCCGACGCATCGGGATCGTCGGCGCGGATCACGATGGCGGTGACGTTGTCCCGCCCGCCCTCGCGCAATGCGAGGTCGACGAGCGCGTCCGTTGCGCGCGCGCAATCGCCGCCCGCGAGGGCGGTCGCGATGTCGGCGTCGTCGATCTCGTTGCTCAGGCCGTCGCTGCACAGCAGGAACATGTCGCCATCGCACACGTCGATGCGGCGTTCGTCGAGCTGCAGCCGCTCGGCGGCGCCGACCGCGCGCGTGATGATGTGCTGGGCCGGGTGATGGCGCGCCTGCTGCGCAGTCAGGCGGCCCTGCGCCTGCAGTTCCGCGACGTGACTGTGATCGAGCGTGAGCTGCGTCAGGTGCGCGTCGCGGTACAGGTAGATCCGGCTGTCTCCGGCCCAGAGCCAGCCGCATTGGCGGCCGCTCGCCAGCAGCACCGCCACCGTGCTGCCGATCAGGCGTACGCCGCGGCGAGCGGCCGATTCGCGCAAGTGGGCGTTGGTGACATCGAGCGCGGCGCGCGCGTCCTCGATAAAGGCCGCGAGCGTGGCCGGGGCGGGCAGCCGTTCCAGCGCTTGCACGATCATCCGGCTCGCGAGGTCGCCGGCCGAATGACCGCCCATGCCGTCCGCCACGGCCCACAGGCCGCGTTGCGGCAACGCGACGCAGTCGTCTTCGTTGATCTCGCGAACCAGCCCCACGTCAGTGCGCGAAGCCGAAGTCCATTGCAGTTCTGCGCTCACGGCGCGCCATTCCTTTCCGTCTAGACGAGCCGGTTCCTGCCGTCTGCGCCAACCCCGACCGCGATGTTCGAGCCGGCCGCCGTGTTCGTGACGTCGACGTTCTGGATCTGGTTGAGAACCTGGTTCGCGTAGAACGTGTTGTACGTCTGATAGAGATTGACCACAGGCCCGAACGCCGGAGCCGGCGGCGCGTACGGCTGGATCCAGCCGAATACCCACGGCGCGCCTGCGCCGCGGATGAACGACATCGTCTTGTGGTCGAGGTCGCGCTGCATGTGAAGGTCGGTTATCGAGAGCGTGGTCATGATGAGTCTCCGTATGGGGGCTTGCCGACGGATCGGGTAACCCGATAAACGCAAACCTCGTGCCATGCGTGACGCAACCCGCACGCGTTGCCCGGGCGCGTGCGTCGATTCCGTGAGCGCCGTATGCGGCAACGCACAGCGCGATCGACACGCGTTGCTTGCATGCTAGTGCGTCGTGCCCGCGTCCTGCAATGGTCGTGCGCAAGCCAACAGTCGCGCGCGCGAACGCCGTCGCGAAACCGACACATGCGCCGGCACGCGCAGACGCCGCTCCGACGCGCCAGCTGGTGCTGTCGCACCAACACAATTCCCGGCAAATGGTTGGCCGTGCGACGACAGCGCGGTGCGTCGCTCGTCGCACATTTCCCGCAACGCGTTGCGCGGCGGGCTCCCCGGCTATTGGCACGCTTGATGCAGGTTCGTTGGCAACCGGCTAACCCATTTGCAACACGGGCGGCCGCCAATCCGCAGACGGAGCCAGCCATGGAACTCGACCTTCAAGCAGTGAACAGCGCAGTGACCCGCGCGGCCGCTGGCGCTGCGGAGGCGATCGCGGATGCGGCTTCGCTGCCCGTCTGCGACGACGCACTGCCGCTCGGCGCGCACCTGGTTTCCGATCGCAACGGCTACAGCCATCACGGCATCTATGTCGGCGACGGGCGTGTCGTCCACTACGCGGGGCTCTGCGCGTCGCTGCATCGCGGCCCGATCGAGGAGGTCACGCTCGAACGCTTCGCCGCCGGTCACTCAGTCCGCATCGTGCCGCATCCGTACGCAGCGTATGCGGGGCGCACCGCGGTGCTGCGCGCGCGCTCCCGCCTTGGCGAAAACCGTTACCGCCTGCTGACGAACAACTGCGAGCACTTCTGCACGTGGTGCGTGGAAGGCACGGGCCACAGCGAGCAGGTTCGCACGTGCGTCATGCATCCGCGCACGGCACTTCGGTTCGCCATCCGGTTCGCGCTGTCCGCTTGTCGCGCGGTGATGGCGACGCGGCTGTCGGGCGGACGGTGCGCCGCGGCTGGAATCGCGACCGCATAGGCGACCTTTAAAGCGGCTGAATTAGCGGCGTCCCGACGCGCTTGACGTTGCCACAGGGGGCTCTCAAATGAACGGTACCGGATCATCGCTGCGCATGCTGGTCGACAAGTGGCTCGCGCCGAGCGCGCGCGTGCCGGCGCGCGTCGTGCGTTTCAGCCGCATGGCGGTACAACGGCGCCGCTATGTCTGCATCGAGGCCGCGCATCCGGCCGGCACGATCGCGATCTTCTTCTTTCGTCACGACGACGGCTCATGGTGCGTGTTCCCGCCGGCCGACCGGCGGCCCGCGATGACGGCACGGGCGGCCTGACGATGCGCGCCGGGCCGAGGTGTTCGTCAACGCAACAGCGTCGGACGCGCCGGGGATGCCGCTGCGTCGGCCACCGGTGTGCGCGTCAGCGCAGCGCCGTGTGCGTCAGTGTGCAGATAAGGGAAAGGCTGCGGCGCGAGCATCGTCTGATGCGCGCGGACCATCGCGCCACCCGTGATGGCGGCCATCGCCTGCCTGTCGAGGTCGACGCTTTCGGGAAGGTCGTGGATGACGAGTATGCCCATGGTTTGCTCCGCGAAACCGGATGGTAGAGGGGCGCCGCGCGGCATCATGCGATGCACCGGCGTACCGGGAATCTGTCCAGTATAGGTATCGCTGAACGGCCGCGCGTGCTGGATAAATCTAGTTCCGGCACTGATTGCGCAGCGCGTTGCAGCAGACTAGTATGATTTGTTAGACATCCTGTCAGAAGTGCGGTGGCCGGTGCGGCGCACGGTCGAATTCGTCTGACGATGACGCGCTGGAGAAATCGATGACGTCCGGACCCTCACTGATGCGTTGCACTGCATTGGTACGGCAATCGACAGTCCTCGCGTGGGTGGCGCCGTGACGCGCCGAAGCGGGTCGGCAAGCTGAAGCTGAGTAAACGGCATACGAATGATGAGCTTTGCGCAGCTGATTCAGACGTTCCAGAGTGGCGCGCTGTCGCAGGACGCGTTCTTCTCGGAAATCGACCGGGTGTTGGCGACCGCTCAGGTCAATTGTGCGCGGCTGCGCGAAGTGCTCGACGAGACGCAAACCACGCAGCCGCTGTCGGACGAGATCTATGCGGAAGTGCTGAGGCGCATCGAGCGATGTCACGACAAGACGGCATCCGCTGGCGACGCAACCCGGCTCCAGGAGGGCGCGCTTCAGGCGGATGCTCATCCAGGCACCCCGTCCGGCCCGTCGAGCGGCGCCATGTTCGACGACGGCGAGCGCGTGAAAGGCATCGGCGATACGCTGAACGGACGCTTCGTGCTGGAAGAGTGCCTGGGTGTCGGCGGGATGGGCACCGTATACAAGGCGCTCGACCTGCGCAAGCTGGAGGCGTCGGATCGCAAGCCGCACATTGCGATCAAGGTGCTCAACGTGCAGTTTCGCGGGCAGCCGACGTCGCTGATCGCGCTACAGCGTGAAGCGCGCAAGGCGCAGACGCTCGCCCATCGCAACATCGTCACCGTCTACGACTTCGATCGGGACGGCCCGCTCGTCTACCTCACGATGGAGTATCTGTCGGGCAAGCCGCTCAGCAAGGTGCTGCGAGCGCCAGGTTTTACGGGCATGCCGTTCGATGCCGCATCGCCGATCATCGCCGGCATGGGCCACGCGCTCGCGTACGCGCATGAGCGCGGCTTCGTCCACTGCGATTTCAAGCCCGCCAATGTGTTCCTCACCGACAGGGGCGAAGTGAAGGTGATCGACTTCGGGATTGCACGCGCATTCCAGCGGCGCGACGAGGATCCCGACGTGACCGTGTTCGACCCGGCGAGCCTTGGCGGGATCACGCCGGCCTACGCGAGCCCGGAGATGTTCGAGCATCTCGAACCGGATCCGCGCGACGACGTGTACGCGCTCGCCTGCGTCACTTACGAATTGCTGACCGGACACCATCCGTTCGACCGGCTGTCGGCCACCCAGGCACGTCACGACCACTTGCGGCCGGCGCGCCCGCCTGGTCTCGATCGCACGCAATGGCGCACCTTGAGCGCCGCGTTGTCGTTCGACCGCGCGACGCGCACGCCGAGCGTCAACCTGTTCCTGGCGGGCATGGGCGTGGTCAAGCGCGCTGCGTCGACATCGGGTGCGCGAGCAGGGGTGGCCGTGGGAGCGTGCGCACTGGCCGCGATCGCCGTGCTCTGGTACGGCTACCAGGCGCTGTCGCGCAGCGGCGAAACGCGCCCCGCAGCGAACACGCTCGCGCACACGCCGGCTAGCGAAGGGAATGCCGCGAAGACAGGCGCCACGGCCGGCAGCGCACCAGTTGCCGCTGTCGCTGCCGCTGCGAACCCCGTACCCGCCGCTGCCAGCGCGCCGCCACCGGCACCGGCCATTGCGCTGGCGTCCGTGATGGCTGCGCTGGCCCGCCTGCCTTGTTCGGCGCTGGATGCGTCGGTGCAGGATCACGTGCTGCAAGTGCGGGGTTTTGTGGAAGCCGGTGTCGGTATCGCGCGGTTGCGAACTGCGCTCAGCGGGATACCGGGCGGACAGACCGCGAATCTCGATGTGCATCCGGTCGATACCCACAACTGCGAGG
Organism: Burkholderia sp. Ac-20353; assembly: GCF_017104785.1. NCBI lineage: Bacteria > Pseudomonadati > Pseudomonadota > Betaproteobacteria > Burkholderiales > Burkholderiaceae > Burkholderia > Burkholderia sp. Ac-20353. The sequence continues at coordinate 5,996 of NZ_JAAGPL010000059.1, forward strand.
TCGTGAGCGCGCTCGCGCCGTACTGGCGATCGAATCGCGCATCGCCACACACCGCGTCGATCCGCACGCGGCCGCCTGATGCGCGTCTCGCAGAAGGCAACCCGCTGATCATCGACATTACGACACCCGGGTACGACTCGTACGTGAACGTCGACTATTACGTGCTGAACGGGAGCGTCGTGCATCTCGTGCCAAGCAACCACGAACGCGACAACCAGGCTCCGCCGAATTATTCCGCGACGATTGGCGGCATGGGCGACTGGGTGATCGGCAAGCCGTTCGGCACCGAGATGATCGTGCTGCTCGTCACGCCGGCGCCGCTGTTCGACGGAATACGCCCGCCATCCGAGCCGCGCGCGGCGTATCTCGCTGCAATCGATCGTCAGTTGAAACAGTTCGAGGCCAAATACGGCTCGGCGCGCATTGCCGCCGATTTCGTCCAGATCACGACGCATGCCGGCGGCAACTGATCGACCGGGTTCGTTGCTCTGTCAGCGGCCTATGGTGTCTTTAAACAGACCCTAGCGCGTCCGCCGCCTGGTGAATGGCCTTGCGGATGCGCGGAAACGTGCCGCACCGGCATGCGATGTCCTTCATCGCATCGTTGATCTGGCGATCGTCGGGGCGCGGGCATCGCATGAGCAGCGCAGTGGCCGCGACGAGCTGTGCGCTTTGGCAATAGCCGCATTGCACGACGTCGAACGCGATCCATGCGTCCTTCAGTGCGCGCGCTTCATGGCTGTCCAGGCCTTCGATGGTCGTGATGCGCGCGCCGTTCAGCGTGCCGACCGGGACCTGACACGCAGGCACGGCCTGATCGTTCAGCAGCACCGTGCATGCGCCGCAGATCCCGACGCCGCAGCCGAACTTCGTGCCGGTCAGCTTCCGTTCGCAGCGAATCACCCAGAGCAGCGGTATGTCGGGCTCGGCATTGACGTGAGCGGTTTCCCCGTTGATACGGACTGACACCATCGGTCGTCTCCTGGCTGCGGCGGGCGCGGCATGACGAGCGGCAGTGAGCGATGGCGCGCCCCCGTGAGGGCAAACAGCGCATTCGCCACAGCCGGTGCAATCGGCGGCGTGCCCGCTTCGCCGACGCCCTGCGGTTCGGTCCCGCCTGCGATCACTTGCGTGACGATCTCGGGACACGTTTCCATGTTGACCAGCGGGTAGGCGTCGAAATAATGCTGCACGACTTGTCCTTTCTCGATCGTGATCGCCTGCTCCAGCGCGGCCGACAACCCGAAGACGATCCCGCTTTCCATCTGCTGCTCGACGAGGTTCGGATTCACGGCCAGCCCGCAATCGATCACGCAGTACACGCGCGTCACGCGGAAGCCGTCGCCTTCCTGCCGGACTTCGGCAACCTGCGCGACCACGCTGCCGAACGATTCGTGCATTGCCATGCCACGCGCGCGCCGCGCGCCGGTGTTGTCACGCGATGCAAACGGCGAACGCCAGCCGGACAACTCGACGAGCGCCCGCAACACTGTCGCATGGCGCTGGTGCGCCGGCTGCTTCAGCATGTCGAGGCGAAACTCGATCGGGTCTTTCCGTGCCAGCGCAGCCATCTCGTCGATAAAGCTCTCGACGAAGAACGCCTGATGCGAGTGCCCGACGGAGCGCCAGAAGCCAACGGGAACCGGCAGCGCCACCGTATTGTGCTGGACGAGGATGTTCGCGCATTCATAGGGCTGGTCGAACGCGCCTTCCGCCGTGGTGGCGTCGGGCAACAGCTTCGCGGCGATGCTCGGCGTGCCGAAGGTGCGGGGCATCGCTTGCGCGCTGATCGACTGGCTTGCGGACATGCCTTTCCATGCGACCAGCCTGCCGCTCGCATCGATCGCGCCACTGTATCTCGCCACGCAGGCCGGGCGGTAGAAGTCGTGCGTCATGTCCTGCGGGCGCGACCAGATCGTCTGCACGGGCCGCCCCTTCGCCTGTCGCGCGATGGCGGCGGCCTGCGTGATGAAGTCGACCTCCAGCCGCCGGCCGAAGGCCCCGCCGATCAATTGCTGATTCACGACGACCTTGTCTTCGTCCAGGCCCAGCAGCGTCGCAACTGCGTTGCGTGCCAGCATGGGAACCTGCGTGCCGACCCAGATCGTTGCCGAGTCGTCGTCAACCTGCACCGTGCAATTCATCGGTTCGAGTGCGCCGTGAGCCAGATAGGGCACGTCGTACTGCGCGACGAACGGCGTCGTGTGGCTCAGCACGGCGTCCGCGTCGCCAACGGTGTAGAAGACGTGGCGGCCCGCGTCGCCGTCGAGGGCGCGCGTCAACGCGGTGCGGACATCCGCGGTATTCACGCCGGCAGCCGGCCCAGGGTCCCATGTGACCGACAACTGGCACAACGTTCGCATCGCGATGAACGGATTGTCCGCAATGACGGCAATGCCGCCCGTTCCGCCGTTGTATGGCTCGACTCTGAAAATGCCGGTCACGCCGTTCAGGCTGAGGACTTTGGACTTGTCGAAATCCAGCGCCTTTCCGCCGAGTGTCGGACACATCGTGATGCTCGCATACAGGAGCTTGTCCGGAAGCGCATCGATACCGAAACGCGCGCTGCCGTCGAGCTTCGAGTGCACCTCGATGCGACCCAGCCGTTTCCCGACGAGTGTGTACGCCTTCGGGTCCTTGAGATCGACCTGCGTCGGGCGCGGCACGTGCTGCGCGAGCTGGACGAGTTCGCCATACGTCGCCGAGCGTCCCGATCGATGCCGCACCATGCCGGCTTTCGTTTCGCATTCCGCGACGGGCACGCCCCAAAGCTTCGCGGCAGCGGTGCACAGCATCACGCGGGCCGTGGCGCCCGCCTCGCGCATGGGACCCCACAGATCGATCATGCTCGTCGATCCACCCGTCACCATCGAACCCGCATAGCGTGCGCCGCGGCGCGCCAACGCCGCCATGCTGCGGGCGAGCAGGCTGTGATCGTCGGCGCGAAACGGAAGGCCGTCGGCGAGGTTTTCACGGTCCTTGTAAATCGTGTCGAGCGGCGACATGACGACGCGGACCCGCGACCAGTCTGCATCGAGCTCTTCCGCCAGCAGCATGGCCGCGCCAGTGTGTACGCCCTGGCCCATTTCGGATTTGCTCATGACGATCGTCACGTCGTTGTCCGAATTGATCATCACCCAGCCGTTCAGCGGCACATCAACGCGCGACGTCTCCAGTTGCTCGGGTGTATCCAGCCGGTCGTCGGGGCGCCACCATGCCCAGCCGATCACGAGCATCCCCGTCGCGCCCGCACTGCCCAACAGGAAGGTTCTGCGCTTCAACATGATGTGGGCCGCCGACACGTGTTGATCGAGTCACCGCGCCTTCAATGCATCCGGCCACGCGCCTCGAGAATTCAATGTTTCAAACACAATCCTTCATTTCATTGCTGCTGCAATCACCTATATTAGTCACTGATATCGGCGACTGAGAACCTGAATGTGATTGGTGTTTGAAACAATCGCTGAAAACGCGACCTGTTGCAGCTGGATGACTATGCCACGCTTGCGGGACGCGAAGCGCATCGTGCCACCCGCTTCGAACGCACCACCAACCGGAGGTCGTTGATGCTAGTCGATGAGGTTCACGCGCTGCTGCTTGAACTGTCGGTGCCGTGGCGAGAAGCATTCAAACGTCACGGTCTCGATCTGTCCGATTCACGCACGCCCGAAGAGACCGCGAAGCGACTGCGTCGGCCACTGCCGATCGATTGGGACGATCCCCGCATTCACGATCTCTGCCCGGCCACCGAGCGGGCGATCGAGCCCGGCGACCCTGCGCGCAGTCTGATCTACCACATGCTTGCGCTGTCCGAGTGCCCGTCGCCGGATGGCGGCGTGCGTCTCGAAGCGATCGATCTGCTGGAGAACTACATCGATTCGCTCGCGCCGTTGCCGCCCGACTGGCAGACGCTGGACATCGCGGTGCTTGCTTATCAGTACCGTCCGGCGCGCCGCACCGGACATCAGCAGCATGCGGACCGCGTGTTCTCGCGACTCGGCATTGCACGCAATGGCGACACCGACGCATGCTATGACGAGCAGATCCGCAGCTACGTGCCGCACGTTCCGGACGGGATCGAGCATGTGCGCGCGATGCCGGCACGCTATGGCGCGTTCCTGGTCCGCCGGGTCGCCGGTCCCGACACGCTCGCGCTGATCGAAGGCAAGCAATCGGGCGACGAGCAGCGAACCTTTATCGAACCCGTGCGCAAGCTGTTTCCCGATGAATGCGTGCCCGGACTCCGGTTGACGTTGACCTATGGCCACCGCCATGTCGGCGAGAAGCTGAAGCGGGCCGCCGAGGCGCGCTGGGGCGTACGGCCGTCGCCATCGGGCGATCTGCACGGTGTGCCGTATGCCGTCTGCTGCCAGGACCCCGGCGCGGCAACGCCTGACGGTCCTGGCGCACCGGCCGTCGCATTGAAGCGCTCGGGCGCGGCCGTGCTGTTGATACCGGCCGCGCGGCCGCTGATCGAGCCCGTGACCGCCGTCAACTTCGGGGTGCGCGGCTTTGGCGTGCCGGCTCGATGGCGACTGGTGCCGCTCGCCAACCGGCGCTTCACGACGATGAGAATCATCACGAACCTGTGGAAACTGGTGCTGGCCGCCCTCGACGAGGTGCGGCAGCAATATTTTCCGCATTTCGCCCCCGGATGGCTTCGATTTCCCGAACCTCGCAACGCGCCGGAGTTCATCAATATCCGCCACAAGGCGCATGAGAACGGCACCTACACGGACATGCGCGCCGTTCCCGTCAACCGGCAGGACTTTCTCGGGGAAGTCAGCAAGGGCGGCTATCGCGCGCAGCTGTTTCTGGATCATTGCACGGAAGGAGTCCTGACGATCAACGTCCACGAGCTGGCGGAACACGCTGTGTTGCCAGCCTACTCGGTCGTCGCTGCACCGGATTTTTATCCGTACGCCGATCAGGCGGAGCTGCAGCGCTGGTTTACGGACCGGCAGATCGATCCGAAGTCGCAGTTCAGAAGCGGCTCGCCGATATCGCTCAGCGCCGAGCGTCTCGCGGCCAATCCCGGTCATGTCGATCCGTTCAGGAACACGCAGGCGTTTTCGCCGAACGACACGACGGTCGCTGTCGCGTTCAGCCTCGCGGCACGCGCGAAGCGGCGGGGCAGGGACGTGCACGCGCCGCGCATGACTTCGTTCCTGTCGGACGCGTCTTCGGGTGTCTTTGCGCCCGGCTGGGACGTCACCTATGCCGGCAGCCGGCGGGGCATCTTTCTCGCAACCTTCGGGCTGGGCAGCCCGTTTGCCGAAGACATCAAGCTATGTGCCGCTTCAAACAGCTTCTGGCCTGCCGTGAGTCCGGATGCGTCGAGAACCTTCAATCGGGTCGACGCGCCGACCGCCATCCCGATGCTCGACCATGAACTCGGTTTGCATCCGTGTCATCCGCTGGTCACGCGTGGGGACGAGTCGAATACGCGGCGCGGCTGGGATGGCGAATACGGCCCGTACCTGACGCCCGACGGCAGCGTGGATTACGCGGACATCGAACGCGCGGACTACGTCGCAAACGCGCTGCATGGCGAGATGCTGTACGGTGCATTCGAGCATGTCGATTCTGCCGAGCTGATTCGGCGGATCAGTGCATTGCGCCATGCCGTCGCTGCATGCGACAACGGGCAGACGCCTTCGCATACGAAACTGTGGCTGGTATCCGCACGGGCGCTCCGCGAAGCCGGCGATGCGGATGCTCCCGGCGTTGCGCGGTGCTATCGCTTCCTTTTTGTCGTTCCTGCCGATGATGCGTGCGCGCCGGAGCAGCACACGCCGGGACGGTTGCGCGTGCGCTATGGGCAGGCGATCCGTTGCGATGCGACCGACGCCCGGGTGGTCGGGCACGTGTCGCGCAGTGCACCGGGGCCTGACGCGCTCGGGCTGTACTGAGTGACCGCGATGCGCGCGTTTGACGTGCTCGTCGTCGGCGATGGGCCTGCCGGATGTGCTGCAGCAATCGCTGCGGCGAGGGCGGGAGGCGATGTGTGGATGCTCGGTCGCGGGCGTTCACACACCGCGCCGGAATGCGTGTCAGGCGCCGCGCTGAAGCTGCTCGATCGACTGTCGCCGAGTCTCGCCCGGCAACCGGATACCTGGCTCGACGGCCATGCAGATGCGCAGCGGGGACGTGCGGTCATACGCAGCCGGTTCGACGACGGCTTGCGTGCGGAAGCATTGGCTGCCGGCGTGCGCTATTCGCGGGTGCCCGCTGGCGGATTGATTCCGCGTGTCGAACACGGAACGGTCGCCGGCATCACGCACGGCGACGGCGATGTCGGCGCAAGCGTCGTGATCGACGCGACAGGCCTCAACGGATGGCTGCGTCGCGCGCTTCGGCTCGATGTGACGATCGACTCATCACGGTTCTGGCTTCGCCGCGGCTACGCGCGTGCGGACCAGGCGCGCATCGGCACAACCTGGCAAATCGCGCGGAGTGGCTGGCTGTGGTTGCGAGCAACGTCCACGCTCCAAATCTGGACGTCGCTATCGATGCTGCGCGATGGCGATATCGCGTGGCCCGTGGACGCAATGCCCATCGGGCCGGTGTGGCGCGAGTGCAGGCGCTGGCAGCGTCTGCGTCAGGCGGCGGGGCCGGGCTATATCGTGTGCGGCGATGCGGCCGGCTGTCTCGACCCGGCGACAGGAGACGGCTTGCGTTTTGCGATCGCCTCCGGCCTTCACGCGGGAGCCATGGCCGTCGAGGTCGCGCGTCATCCCGATCGGGCGAACGTGCTGGCCGCGCTGTACTGCGACTGGGTTGCACAAAGTTACGAGCGCAATAGAACCGTTCTGGCACAGAGTTACACGCGTGAGGGGCTGGATATCGGGTGGCGCGACCCCGCATGCCGGCTTCGTGTTTATACCGGCAAGGAAGCCCGCCAACGGAACACGCCTGGCGGGCTTTAGCGCCGCGAGCACGAAACCCGCGGCGGTCTGGAGCACTTCGGTGCAACGCGTTCGAACACGGCTGCCACTGCGAGGCGGCATCGTGAAACTTACAGGCCCAGCTTCGCGATGACCTGGCCGCCAAGGTTGCTGACCGAGTTGGTCACGGTGGTGAGATCCACGTGGGTCGATGCATCGACCTGGGTCACCGGGGCCGTGATGGTGTTGGGGCTGGCGAACGAGAAGCCGCTGCCGGTCGAGATGTTGTTGATACCGAAGTTGCCGAACACGCTACCACCGCTGACGGAAGCCATTTCCTTGCGGCTGAGTTCCTGGGCGCGGGACAGGTCGTTGATCATCAGTGCGGACATGGTAAATCTCCTTGAGTTAGCTGCAGTCTGGAAAAGAGCACGTTTCGTTGCGCTCGCAGCTATATACGCACAGGGTGTGCCAGTGCCGACTCATGGGCCCGGGGTGCTCATCTAACCTCATGAAAACAAACACAATTCAATCTGATTGCCGCCATTCCGCATGGCCCGCCGAGCAAGCTTGAAGCGCGACGATGTCTGGTCCTCCCAAACCATTTCCGTGGCAACTGTTTCCATTCACCCAACATGAGATGGAGTGCGGCGCTCGCGATGCGGGGCGAGGACATCCATGTGCAGCAGCGCGGCCGTGGGTGCGTTTGCGCGAAAAAAGGCGGCAATGCGCACGCGATACGGTGTCATCGCCCGCTCGGGGTGGTTCTGCATGCGTACGTGGAATCGCTGCGCACTTGCAGAGCGGCGGCACGCTTGAGTACGCCGCGGCGACGGCCAACCACGCGGCGACGCGCGTGACGCAGCGCTATGGCCGGCGCTGAGACGCATCGACCTCGACGAGGTGGTGCAAATCTGGATGTAGGGGCAGAGGAGCTGAACGTGCTCCGGGATCTGGCCCGCCGCTGATCGGGGCGGGCTGCGCTGCTGACGGTTACCCGTCAGTCTTCGTGTTCATGCCGGCTTCGATTTTTGTACATGCAAGAAAGCCCGCCAACGGAACACGCCTGGCGGGCTTTCACGCCGCGAGCACGAAACCCGCGGCGGTCTGGCGAACTTCGGTACAACGCGATCGAACACGGCTGCCACTGCGAGGCGGCATCGTGAAACTTACAGGCCCAGCTTCGCGATGACCTGGCCGCCGAGGTTGTTGATCGAATTGGTCACGTTGGTGAGATCCAGGTGGGTCGATGCATCGACCTGGGTCACCGGGGCCGTGATGGTGTTGGGGCTGGCGAACGAGAAGCCGCTGCCGGTAGAGATATTGTTGATACCGAAGTTGCCGAACACGCTACCACCGCTGACGGAAGCCATTTCCTTGCGGCTGAGTTCCTGGGCGCGGGACAGGTCGTTGATCATCAGTGCGGACATGATAAATCTCCTTGAGTTTGCTGCAGTCTGGAAAAGAGCACGTTTCGTTGCGCTCGCAGCTACATATGCACAGGGCGTGCCAGTGCCGACTCATGGGCCCGGGAGACTCATCTAACCTCATGAAAATAAACACTATTTGATCTGGTTTCCGCCATTCCGCATGGCCCGCCGAGAAAGATTGAAGCGCGACGATGTCTGGTCTTTCCAAACCATTTCCGTGGCAGCTGTTTCATTTCACCCAACATGATGCGTATCTCAACGAGCGTTGTACGCGTCGCGCGTGCAGGCGGCGCGCGGCATGCGTACCGTTGTTCCATCGTCAGGAACGCCAAGGGGACACTGCAATGCGGTGTACGCCCCCTGGCGAGCGGTCATTGCGATGGATGCCGAAGTTATCGAAGTGCGAGCACGCGCGCCTGGAGATCGCGATTGAGCGCGTCAAGCCGGTCCGCGTCGGTCTTGGCGGACAGCGCGCCGCGCGCCTTCCGGCCCAGGAAGTAGGCAATGCGCTCGGCGTTCGCGCCGGACGGATGCGGCAAGCCATGAAGAATCCGGTCAGCGCGAATCGCGCCGCGTTGCGCCAGCCAGTCGAGCGCTTCGGTCACTTTCGGACCGAGTGGCACGAAAACCGCGTCATCGAGCGCACGCGCTTCCAAAGCGAAATGGGTTTCGATTTGCTGCAGCAGGAACGGCGTCCGGATCATGTTCGGCGTGCCGTTGTAGTTCTTGCCGTCGACGAATACGGGATGGCGCAGCACGGAGGTCGTTTGCACGAGATGGCTCGCCGGACCGAACAGCGCATCGCAACTCGACAGACCGAGCCAGCGGTTCAAACCGATATGGTCGAGCAATGCAATCAGGTTCGGTCGCATCGCGCCACTGAAGGCGCCAGTCTGCTTTGCGGCCTGATGTGCGGCATCGAGCGCGGCGCCGGCCAGCAACTGGCGTTTGGCTTCCCGCATGGCGTTCTTCCACTGCGTGAATCCGGGCGTGATGCCGACCAGAACGAGCCGGGCCGACGGGTTCACGCAATCGAACGGAATGTAGTGGCTGCTCAATGCGGCATCCTGGCCCAGCAGGAACGTCGCCGGAATGTCGGCCGGATGCGCGATGTGGTCGATGTCGAGCGTGCGGATCGCGGGAGCGAATTCGGAGAAGCGGTTGTTGTTGTTCATGGTCTCTCGTGCAGGGTGGCGGAACGGGATATTGCGTGTCTGAAATGGGTTGTGCGATGCGCGGCCGTCACGACCTCGCCTTCGGCGCTGACCACGGCGTAGCCCGGAAAAACATTGGGTCATGGCTTTGCCGGGCACGCGCGAGCGTGAGTGACTTAGTCCGATGACTGACCCAGTGCCCTTAGCTGCCGCTCGATTTCTGCGAGACGCCTGGTCGCGAACGCTTCCTGCGCGCGCAGCACCAGCCAGTCCGTGGGGAGGTCGAGCAGTTCTGCAATGCGCGTCATGAAGTCCGCATCGTCGAAGCGTTCTACGATGTCCGGGTCGATGCAGAACCCGGCGGATGCCTTCATGAACGGAACCCCGGCGGCGACCAGTGCGCGGTGCAGTGTGCTGCCCCGGTGCGCCATCAGCGCGTTGCGTCGCGCTTCCAGTGCTTCAGCCAGTTCGTGAGGATTCGCGAAGCGGCGCTGCTTCAGATTGACCTCTCCGGCGCTCCAGTAACGCATGACCGGGACATACCGGCCTTTGCTCTGCAGCCACGCTTTCGCGATATCGCGCGCGATGTAGGTCCGGCCGTTGTCGTTATCCGTCTTCAGCGGATTGGCACGTTTCGGATTGGCCGCCGCGCGCACACTCATTTCTTCCATGCCGGCCAGCAGGGCCATCTGACGGATGGTCAGGCCGTCGAGCGTCGAGTCGTCGCCTTTGCCGCGGCCACGCGAAAAGTACGAGAAACCCTCGCCGCCTTCGAGAATGTGGCGCGCGTTGGCGAGTTCGGCGACGAGCAGGCAGTTCTCCGCGCTCGTGCTGATCGCTGCGCCGTAGGAATCCCACTGCTCGGCGTAGTGACCTTCACGGGCGTCCATCAGCAGATCGGCGATCCACATGTACGTGCTTTCGTACGCCATGGCTTCCGCACTTGCATCGAGCCGGCCGTGAAAGGCGAAGTCGTAGAGCACGTCCATCAGGCGCGCGAAACTCGTGTCCCGGATGCACTCGTAAGTCAGGCCGATATCAGCCGCGACGCACTCGGGATTGAACAGGCCGGTGAGATTTGTGACCTTGAACGCGGCTTGCGTGACGGGAGTCGAAAGCGCCGCGTCACCGGTGATGCAGCCCAGTGCGCGCAGATAGTGCATCACGACGTTGGCGATGTCTCCGCGAAACGCTTCCAGCGTGAACGGAGGTGCGTTGAGGAGCGTACTGGTGGTGTCAGCCGGAGTCGATGTATCGATGTTCTTGTTCATATCGTGCATATGGTTGATGTCGATGTGCGGCATCTTTCCATGTTCTGCACGAGATGTCAATCGTATATATCGACGATATGCATCGTCGGGGCTGCAGCCGCGTTCCCCCGGAAAAGCCGCAAGTGCGTTTCGTCCAATTGACCCTGATGCGGCCTCATAAGTCAGGGGGCAGGCAGCAGGCATTGGGAGCAAAGTGTGCAGGTGTTCTGTGCCCAGTATCCAGCGTGGCACAGCGTGAGTCAGTCCGCAGATGCGTGAAAAGTGGAATATGTCCGAAATTTGTCTACATTTTTCGGACACTGCGGATGACCAATGTGATGACAGTCGAGCCAGAGCGAACCTTCTGGGACAAGACCTTGCCCGACATGGCTCGTTTACGCTTATGCCGTCCGCTGCGATGCGTGAAGCCCTGCGACGCGACTATGCTGCCATGGCGGGCATGATCTTCCGCGACGTGCCTGCACTGGACGACGTGTTGGCAAGCGTGGAGCAGGTTGTGGCGACCATCAACGCCCGCGCGTAGGGCGGCGCGTATGACTTGCGGGACTCCCGCGAATCAGGGGGCGAACAAGGATCACTCTTATGCGCTGCGGCGCATAAGAGTGTCCGCGCCACGTCCGACATCCGGCGCAGCGCATTCGCCGTGAATCACGCCTCGCGATACGTGCCCTTGGCCTTGGCCGCCTGGATGGCCAGAAGGTCCATCAGCGCCGGACTGAGGCAATCATAGGGTTCCAGACCTTTGTCGCGCAGCGTTTGACGTATTTCGGCCATCGCGGACGGCGGCGTTCCGCTTTCGATGATCGACGAGACGAACGCCGCGAAGCCCGGGCCGTCCCAGCCAGCGTCTGTCGACAACTCGGTGTGAATGAAGTCGAGACCATAGAACGCATGCGCGCTGTTCTCGATACGGCCGAACAGGTGCGTGCCGCAGACCGTGCACGCGTGCCGCTGGATCAGCGCGCTTTCGTCCACGATCTTCAGCTTTTCACCGTGCGCAGTGACCGACAGCTTGTCACGAGACACCACGCCGACGACCGAAAACAGCGCGCCGGCCGGCTTCCAGCATTTGGTACATCCGCATGCGTGGTTGAACGCGACCTGCGAATCGACGCGAACCTCGACGGGTTCGTCCGCGCACCGGCAGCGCAGCGTGCCACCAGCGAAATGCTCGGCACCTTTCTCGATGCCGCGGTCAACCGACGGGTGAATAGCGACTGCCATGGTCTGTCTCCTTTCGCGAGTTTCAGAAATGCACGACGGTCCGGATGGATTTGCCTTCGTGCATCAGGTCAAACGCTTCATTGATATCGGTGAGTGCCTTCGTGTGGGTCACGAACGGCGCAAGCTCGATCTTGCCGGCCATCGCGTCCTCGACCATCCCCGGCAATTCGGAGCGACCCTTGACGCCGCCGAACGCGGTGCCGAGCCAACGGCGGCCGGTGACAAGCTGGAACGGACGGGTGGAGATTTCCTGGCCGGCGCCAGCCACGCCGATGACGACGGATTGCCCCCAGCCGCGGTGCGCACATTCGAGCGCGGCGCGCATCACGTTGACGTTGCCGATGCACTCGAAGCTATGGTCGACGCCCCAGCCGGTCATCTCCACGATCACCTGCTGGATGGGCTTTTCAGAGTCCTTGGGGTTCACGCAATCGGTGGCGCCGAACGCACGCGCGAGGTCGAACTTGCCGGGGTTGGTGTCGATCGCGATGATGCGCCCGGCCTTGGCGAGCTTGGCGCCCTGGATCACGGCCAGCCCGATGCCGCCGAGGCCGAACACGGCGACGGTATCGCCTTCCTGCACCTTGGCGGTGTTTTTCACCGCACCGAGGCCCGTGGTGACGCCGCAGCCCAGCAGGCAAACCTGCTCCGGATTCGCCTGCGGATTGATCTTCGCAAGCGACACTTCGGCGACGACGGTGTATTCGCTGAACGTCGAGCAACCCATGTAGTGATAGATGGGCTGGCCGTTGTAGCTGAAGCGCGTCGTTCCATCGGGCATCACGCCCTTGCCCTGGGTTGCCCGCACGGACACGCAAAGATTGGTCTTGCCGCTCTTGCAGAACAGACACTCTCCGCACTCGGCGGTGTACAGCGGGATCACGTGGTCGCCGGGTTTCACGCTCGTCACGCCTTCGCCGACTTCTACCACGATGCCGGCGCCTTCGTGGCCCAGCACGACAGGAAACAGCCCCTCCGGATCATCCCCGGACAATGTGAAAGCATCGGTATGACAAACGCCGGTATGGGTGATCTTGACCAGGACCTCGCCCTTGCGAGGCGGTTCGACGTCGATTTCGACGATCTCCAGCGGTTTACCAGCCTCAAAGGCAACAGCGGCACGCGATTTCATGGCAGTCCTATTAAAATTTTGTCGAACGGATCGGCAGGTTGGAGACCCCTCGCCAGTCAGCGCAGGTAGGATCGAACGAGACTCACGATGTCATCGATCGACCCCGAGGCGGGCGGTGCAGAGTCCGCGAGTTGGGTGAACTCCTCGCGCAAATGGCTTTCGAGTACGCCAGCCATGACCCCATTGATCGCGCCCCGGATCGCTGCCAGCTGCTGGAGCACCGGGCCGCAGTCCGCGCCTTCTTCGAGCGCGCGTTCGAGGGCGTTCAACTGTCCGCGAACTTTACGCACGCGTGTCAGGACGCGCTTCTTTTCTTCGGGTGAATGGGGCATGGCGTCGCGAAAGTCATGATACTGGGCGGCAGTATAGGTCAATACTGGTCGGGAGTATATGGGGGGAATCATCGACGTTGGCCTGATGTGTGATCGAATCGGTCTCCATCTGGACGGCCGACGAACCTGGGGCCGCCTGTCCGGCGCGACGGCCTGGTCTGCGCCAGATTGCGACGAAGTTGGTAAATACGTCGGCAAGACAGCGATGGCCAAGAGCGCTCGTATGCTGGTGGCACGCGTGCGCCGCTTCCAAGCCGGGCGCCAGGTTCCGGTCGTGTGGGGCACGATGAGCGATTGCTGCTATGCCAGCAAGTCAGCGGCGACGCGCATTTGCCCGTTTTCGAATGCCGGCGCAAAGGCGTCGAGGTCGTCATTGTTCATGCCGACTGGCGCTGATTTTGCGATCGCCTTCCAGTTCCGGACCGCCGCGCATACCTCGGCGAGCGCGCGCTTTGCGTCGTCTTCTGACAGCCAGAAGTACGAGGCTATGTCCAGCACGTCCGCAATGGAATCGACTGGCCCGGAATCCCCGGTGAGCCACAACTTCAGCTCCGGGTCCTTGTCCGGGAATGGGTTGATGTCGAAGGCCGGCGCAAGCCGCCATTGGCCGTGCTCGACATGCAGGAATCCGTGATTCTGCACGTGGTCGTCCACGTTCGTGATGAGCAGGTTGAACGCCAGTCGACGCCACAGCTCCTCGAGGTCGCGTGCCGGGTCCGCGCAGCGCGTGATGATGACGTCGGCAATCTGCGTGTACGCATGCTCGTCCGCGCGCGATGCCTGCAGCATTGAACCGGCGGAGAGATACGGAATGCGCCCGCCGCCGACCCGATCGAATCGACGCACGAGCGCGACCGGCACGTCATCCGACATGACGATGCGCGACCTGGCGACGGTGACGCCGGCCGCTGCGGCCAGGTGAAGGGCCAGCACCTCGCCGCGCGTGACGCTACGGTCGTCCTTGATGCTCGGGAATTTTCCGATAGCCAGGTGCCCGTCTTCGTCGAGTATCGTGCACTTGGGCCGCATGCCGCCGAGCGAGGTGCCGCGCCCGCGCAGATACTTCAGGTCGGCCTCCGTTTCCTTGTTCATCTCGACCGCACGCGTGGCGCCGATGAGCTGCGCCAGTTCGAGCAGCGGCGGCGTGCCGCGGCCGCCATCCTCGATGGTGCGCAGGAAGTTACCGGCCTCGTCGATCAGGCGCACCGCGCCGATACGGCTCTGGTCGTCCACACCAAGCAAGTAATCCATCTCGGTCAGCGCCGCGCCGGGCGCGGGGTTGCCCGCTGCCCGGGCTGCCTTGCGTCGCTTCGCATGGTCGCGCGCAATGACGCGGCATCCCCAGCCATCCGGCTCGGTGTCCGCAAACGCGAAGTGGAAAATCGAATCGTCCTTCGACGGCGCCTTGCGAAACTGGTGTCCCGCGACGAGCGCGAGGTCGGGCGACAACTCGAAGCGGTCCGCCGCCGCGAGCCACGTCGCGTCGTAGGCGAACGCCGTGAATTCGCGTCCGCCGTCCTTGCTATGGGTGAGCGTGCCGACCGGCCGCGCCGCCTCGCCCAGCGCGACCTTGACGACCTGTCTTGCGGCCGGCTTGCTCATAGGGCGCCCGAGTCCGATTTGATGCGCTTCCTGCGTACGCGCTGGGGCAATTGCTCGTTCATGAGGGACAGGCCGATATCGTCGGATGCCGTGTCGAGCAGCCGGGTGATTTTGTCCAGCTCGCCGAGGACGAAGAACGCCTGCGCGATTGTCCCGATCGAGATGCCGGTGTCACCGCGTTCCATTCGACGCACCGTGGCCTCGGAAACCCGCAGACGCTCGGCCATTGATGCTTGCGTCAGATGGCGCCGCCGACGCGCCAGCGCCAAGTCTGTACCGAGCTTTTTGACGGCGCGCGCCACCGGTGTCGACAACGACTCTCCCGAGCGCTTACCGCTCATATTTGAGCGATCATCATGCTTTAGGTTACTCATTTGAGTGGTTGTAGCGTCGTGTGAGGGTTGGAGGAATTCTACCGCAGTGCACGACGTCCGTCAAAGCGGGCGGAGACTTATAGATCATATTTGAGCGGTTAAAATATATTATCGATCAAATATGATCTGTAAATCTCGTGAGATCAAGGATGCCGTTGAATCGGCAGCCGGAAGTTCGCACGAGCCGGCACGGTCAGTGGCACGAACCTTGCCAACAGGAAGACGGGGGCGTGCTCGAACCGCTGTCCGAGCGCCTGCAGTGGGCCGTTGCGGAAGGCGTCGGACGAGGCGTCCGGATTCTGCCGCCACGCGCAGGCGGCAATGCCCTGGTCGTCCTGGAGCAGCCGCGCCTCGTCGACCGAGGCTTCACCGGAAAACCGTATGCATCTGTACATCTGGTTCGGCCATTGCAACAGGACCGCGTTTTACTGCCGGACATCGTCGGACAGTCATCGAACCTGATCGAAGCAGATATTTTTTATCAGTGAAAAATGTGGACATGAATCGCAGCCTGTCGATTAATCGGCAAAGTGCAATTATTAGGCATTCGTAATAACAATTTTCAATTGCTTGCTTTTTCTCCGCCTACCTATACTCAGGCCACGTAAATCGCACCGCGTGGTCGCCTGCCGCAAGCAGGCCGAGCGGGATGGCGTCTTGCGACGAGGTGGCAGTCGAGCGACAAGAACGAAATAAAAAATACGCGCATTTGTAATAAACCGTGATTGCGGGACGGGAAATTGACGGGCACATGTCAATTGCCGGAAAAATATTGATTCGGGGGCCGTATGGCGAGTGAGACTGACGCGCAGCAACCGCGCTGGGCGCGCGATGACGTGTTCGACGCGCCGCATGAACTCGGCATCCATTACATCTTCGGCGTCGCACCGCTCGAACCAACTTGACCCGAGGCTGAGTGTTGCAATCGAAATCGCCCCGGATGTCCGGCGCGCGTCGCTGCCCCCTTCGCATGGACTAGCTCGATAAATCGCCTCGATCGTGATCGCATGTGGTCCGGCAGAAGGCGAGGTGCTGCGAATCGGACGTGCACGATCGAAGCATCGATGGGCGGGCGGCAGAACATGGAGACCATGGAGACACGAAATGAATGGAAATGCATGGGAAGGCGAACGCATTCGGGGCAGTTCGCCGCAGGAGCTGACAGTCGACTCGACGGCGTTCACGCATGAAGCGTCGCGTCTGTTCAATGAGGAAATCCTGCCCAGATGGGAAAACTCACAGAACGTGTGGCGTAACGCGTGGGCGATGGACACGCTTCTGGATTATTTTTCGATCTGCGGCGTCGACGCGTCACCTTATGCGCAGGTCGCGTTGGACGCACTGAATCCGCAGAAAGCCGGCAACTGGTGGGATGATTTCGGGTGGATTGGAATAGCGGCGCTGCGTGCGGCGCAAAACAACACGTTTGCCCAGCAACGAGAAGCCTTTTTGAAGGTTGCGATCAATGCGTGGGCGTATATGCATGGGCCGGGATGGTCGCTTGCCAACACGGCAATCTACCCGTTCATGGATGTTCCCGGTTGGGAAGACTATGCGTACGCACACACACCCAACATCGGCGCGCCCAATGTCTGGAACGCAATCGACGATACGTGGGGCACGGGTACGCACGATCAGAAACTGCGATTGAGACCGCGCTATTTGCCGGGCGGCGCGTGGAATTCACCCATTAAAGCTGACAGCCATCCTGTGCCGGTCGTCGAGGCTGATGCTGGCAATGGCTGGTTCAATTACCTCAATCCGGTACAGAACACGGTAACAAACGGGCTCTACGCGATCCTCACGCTACGTATCTGGCAAGCGTCCGGTAACCCGGCTTTCGCTACGGTCTTCGAGCAGTCTGGATTGAGGAGGGAGGCATGTCTGCAGGCATGGATGGACCAGATCGGCTGGCTGGACCGGTGGATGACGAAAACCGGCGACGCCAAAGCATCGCTGGTTCTGCCGACGACGCAAGGGTGCCTCGTCCGGGAGCGGGTATCGACGTTTTATCCGATCGATGATGCACATTGGGACGCCGCTTACCAGCAGGATCTGATCTGGACTGGCGACCAGGGGCTGCTCCTCGGTGCGCTTCGCGAGGCAGAGGCGGCAAGCGTACTGTCAGTCAAACCGGCTGCTTTCGCGCTGTACCCGCGCATCGTTGCCGGCGTGTTCGAAAGTTGCTACAAGCCTCGTCGCTATGGCGGTGTAATTGGTCGCTTCCTCCTTCCATGGCTGGTCGTCGGAAAAAGCGATTGGGCAAACGCGCAATCGCCGGGTAGCGACGATGGAGACTATGAGACCGGACCCGGGGTTTTCATGCGGTATCTGCTACAGGCGTTCAAGGCCGATCCATCGCTGGCGCAGCCATTCCGTCAATTTATCGTTGATTCTGCAACGGCTTTTGGAAGCGGGGCGTTCGGTGACCCTCAACCCGGCGGCGCGTGTGACGCATATACGCCTCGTCCAGAGCAGGACGAGGTCGATCAGATGACGGCGTATGTCAATCGACTGTCCGTGCTGCTGCTGGCGATTGAAATGAGCGCGCACGGTGTCTGACCTGCCGGTCGATTGACGGGGCCAAGGCGGGGCCAACGACGGGGATTGCGGCGATCACCACAATCGTCTATAAATTGACATCCGTTCTACAAGAACGGATGTCCTTTCCCCTTACCCATGGAGGATGCTATGTCACCGTTAAACGTAACGCCGCGCTGATCGTCTCGACAGCCACACCTTCAAACGCTTCTCCCTCCCCTCAATCAACGACACCGCTCGTCAGCCGCGCTATTCCGGAGAAACCGGGACTCGAAGGAATCGAAGCAAAGTGGAGCGCCTGCTGGGAAACCCGGCGCATTTATGCGTTCGACCGCACCGCCACGCGCGAATCGGTGTATTCGATCGACACCCCGCCGCCCACCGTGTCCGGCTCGCTGCACGTCGGTCATGTGTTCAGCTACACGCACACCGACATCATCGCGCGCTTCCAGCGCATGACCGGCAAGACCGTGTTCTATCCGATGGGATGGGATGACAACGGCCTGCCGACGGAGCGCCGCGTGGAGAACTTTTATGGCGTCGTGTGCGATTCGCATGTGCGCTACGAGCCAGACTTTCGGGCGCCGGATCCGGTGCCGACACAGCGTGCATCGTTCCAGCGGATCAGCCGCCGCAATTTCATCGAGCTATGCCACCAGTTGACCGCCATCGACGAGGCAGCGTTTCGCGCGCTGTTCGTGCGGCTCGGCATCTCGGTCGACTGGGATCTCAATTACGCGACGATCGATGCGCGCGCACAGCGTATCAGCCAGCGTGCGCTTCTGCGCAATCTGCAACGCGGGGAGCTCTATCAGCAGGAAGCCCCTTGCCTGTGGGACGTGACGTTCCAGACCGCGGTGGCCCAGGCGGAACTCGAAGATCGCGAGATCGACGGCGCGTGGCATGACCTCCGGTTCATCGATGCGGATGGCCAGGACGTGATCGTGTCCACCACCCGGCCCGAACTGCTCGCCGCATGCGTCGCACTCGTCGTGCATCCCGATGACGCGCGGTTTCACACAATCGCCGGCACGCGTGTGCGCTGCCCGCTGTTCGGGTTCGACGTTCCCGTGATGACCCATGCGCTCGCCGATCCCGGCAAAGGTTCGGGCATCGCGATGGTGTGCACGTTCGGCGATCTGACCGACGTGGTCTGGTGGCGCGAACTTGCACTGCCGACGCGTGCGATCGTCCGCGAGGATGGCCGCCTGCGCGACGATACGCCTGCATGGCTCGCTTCGGACGAAGGCAGCCGCGCCTATGCGCACATCGCGGGCAGGCCGCTACCCGACGCGCGCCGCGAGATTGCCGTTCAGCTCGCGTCGGCCGGCTGCCTGATCGGCGCACCGCGCCCGGTCAGGCACACGGTCAAATTCTTCGAGAAAGGCGATCGACCGTTGGAGATCGTCGCGACGCGCCAGTGGTATCTGCGTAACGGCGGACGCGATGCATCGCTGCGCGACGCGTTGCTCGCGCGCGGCGCCGGGCTTCAGTGGCATCCGCCATTCATGGGCAGCCGCTATGCGAACTGGGTGGGCGGCTTGAACGGCGACTGGCTGATCAGCCGTCAGCGCGTGTTCGGCGTGCCGATTCCGCTGTGGTATCCACTCGACGCGGAAAGCCAGCCCGATTACGGCGCACCGATCCGGCCAGACGAAGCGGCGCTGCCCGTCGATCCGCAAGGCGCTGTTCCGCCCGGCTATTGCGAGGATCAGCGCGGTCAGCCCGGCGGGTTCATCGGCGAAAGCGACGTGATGGATACGTGGGCGACCAGTTCGCTCACGCCACAGATTGCCGCCGCGTGGGGCGAACCGGACGGATGCTTCGAACGCGTGTTTCCGATGGACCTGCGCCCGCAGGCGCACGACATCATCCGGACCTGGCTGTTCTCGACGGTCGTGCGCTCCCATCTGGAGAGCGCGCATTTGCCGTGGACGCATGCGATGCTGTCCGGCTGGATCCTCGATCCGGACCGCAAGAAGATGTCGAAGTCGAAGGGCAATGTGGTGACGCCCACCGCGTTGCTGGATACGCACGGCTCGGATGGCGTCCGTTACTGGGCCGCGCTGGGGCGCCCGGGCATGGACGCCGCGTTCGACGAAACGCAGATGCGCAACGGCCGCCGCCTTGCGCTCAAACTGCTGAACGTCTCCCGGTTCGTGCTTGGCTTCGGCGAGCCACAGGACGCGCCGCCTGCCGAGGCGCTCGATCGCGCGATGCTCGCGCGTCTGGCCGAGGTCGTGACGCTCGCGACAGAGGCCTTCGAGGCGCTCGACTACAGCAAGGCGCTCGCGCATGTCGAAGCCTTTTTCTGGTGGTACTGCGACGACTATGTGGAGCTCGTGAAGCGCCGCGCACGAGGAGACGATGCGCGCGCGGCTTCCGCGCATCGTGCGCTCGCGGCTTCGTTGTCGGTGTTGCAGCGGCTGTTCGCGCCGTTCCTGCCGTTCGCTGCCGAAGAGTGCTGGTCGTGGTGGCAGCCGGGATCGATCCATCGTTCGGCGTGGCCCTCGGCGGCATCGCTTGAGGTGCTGGCTGGCGCAGGCGCCGACAGCGCGCTCGTCGCCGTCGTGTCCGACGTGCTGCGCGATATCCGCCGGGCAAAGTCGGACGCGAAAGTGTCGATGAAGGCCGCTGTTTCCGTCGTCCGCGTCGGCGATACGGCGCAGCGTCTCGCTTCATTGCAGCAAGCGCGCGGCGATCTGTGCGACGCGGCGCACATTGGCGAGCTCGTCACGATCCCATCGGAGCCGCGACGCGTTGACGTGACGCTCGGCTGAACCCGCTCGCGCGACCATCGCATATCCGGGGGAAGCGATCGCGCAAGATGGTCGCTCCGCATGCATTGCACGCGGAGCGACCGGACCAGGTGTGGTCCGCATCCGCCTGAAACCGTACGGACGAGTGGATTCTCCAGATAAGCATGTGACGGAAATTTCTTGGACACGTCGATGCCCGCTCAATAACATACCAATCGTACTGTTTTGCTGCGGCAATGCAGCAAGGCTTCGACGAGCAACATCAATGAGCCGCAGTCCGATCGCACGCGGGGTGAGACGGACGCGCCAAGCATCATGACGAACACAACATCCGATATCGGGAAACCTGCGAGGCGTTCACAGCGCGCGCGCAGTTCTGCAGCCCGCAACGCACTGATCAACGCGACGCTGGCGTGCGTCAACGACGTGGGCCTCGCGAAGACTTCCATCAGCGAAATCTGTCAGCGTGCGGGACTGTCGCGCGGCGCGCTGCTTCATCATTTTCCGCACAAGAACGAGTTGCTCGTGGCGTCGTATGTCGAGTGGATCGGCACGAGAATCGGCATGCTCGAACGGCGCATCGCAGCCGGCGCGAGCGTGCGCGACGAGGTGACGGCATGGCGCGCGCAGATGCGCGAAACCTTTCCGACGTCGCTGGAGTTCTATTGGGCGTTGCAGAACGACGCGGATCTGCGAGAGCGTTTCAACACGGCGCTGCTGTCGCACCCGATCGGCGACGACAAGAGCGGTCACCCCGTGGATACGTGCATCGACGAATCGCCCAAACCGTCGCTCACGCGCTATGTGATCGTGTGCTTCATTCGCGGTTTGTGTCTGCAGGAGTTTTTCGTTCGGAATCCGTCGATTCCCGATCAGGCTTTCGAGCATTTCATCGAGATTCTGAGCACGTACATCGAGCGGTCACTCTCGGCTTAAACCTGACACGTGGAAGTGTCGATTCAGCTTCGGTGTTCTTCGGACTCTCCACATCATATCGGACTACTAAAATTGAAAACAGGAATTCTCCATCAGCGCGTGCTTCCTGCCATGCTGATCGGTGCGGGGTTGTTGACGGCAGGCCACGTGTACGCCGCTGACGAAAACAGCACGAACGATGACGCATCGTCGGCTACGCCGACGAAAACGTCACCCGGCAAGCAGACTGCAGCGCCAGTTGCAAAGTCGAGCGACACCGTACGCAGCCTCGCCACGGTGACGGTGCAGGGTTCGCGCCAGCAGGCGCCGAAAGTGTCGAGCGGCGCGCTCGGCACGCGTTCGGATCTGGAAACGCCATTTTCCACGCGCGTGGTCACGCAACAGGATCTCGAAGACCGTCAGGTGAAGTCGCTCGGCAAGGTGTTCGCCGAGGACGCGGCGGTGCTGTCGTTAGGCGACACGTATTCGTTCAACGCGTATTCGATCAATGTTCGCGGCATGGCGCTCGACGATTTCAACGGCTACAAGATCAACGGCCTGCCGTTCTATATGACGACGGTCGAACTGCCCGTCGAGTCGTTCGAATCGATTCAGTTGCTCAAAGGCGCGTCCGGTTTCATGTATGGCTTCGGTGCGCCGGGCGGCATCATCAACTTCGTGACGAAGAAGCCGACCGACACGTTCACGTTCAGTACCGATGTCGGCTATAGCTCCGATGGCATTGTCAGCGAACACATCGACACGGGCGGACGCTTTGGCCCGCAAAGCATGTTCGGCTATCGCTTCAACATCGCGCACGAGCAGGGCGATACGTATAACGGCGCGCATGTGCTGCGCAATTCGGAGTCGCTGTCGCTCGATGCTCGCCTGACCCAGTCGCTCACATGGACGTTCGACGGTCTCTATCAGTCGCGCAAGGTGGACGGCGGCATTCAGGACGTTAAGCTCACCAATTTCACTGGCACGAGCGTGCCGCGCGCGCCGAGCGGACGCACGAATCTTTCCGCTTACGGCGATACGTTCTTCAATTCGAACGTCTATTTCCTGAGCAGCGGCTTGCATTGGCAGATCGATCCGGTGTGGAAAGCAAGCATCGACTACAGCCATAGCAAGGACGAACGGAGCTACTCGGGGCAATGGCTCGATCTGCTCAATCCGCAGGGCGATTTCGATACGACCCTGAACCGTGCTCGCGGCTCGTCGATTTACGATATCGTGCAGGCGACGCTCGAAGGCAAGTTCTCGACGGGGCCGATCGATCATCAGGTCGTGCTCGGCGCGTCGGAACAGTGGCTGTCGAAGAAAACCGTGCCGAAGGCGCTGTACACGGACATCGGCTCGAACAACCTTTACAACCCGATCACGCCGCGAACGTGGAACGGCACGTTCAACTATGGCCTGCAGTACAACAATTTCAATTCGCAGCAGAAGTCGCTGTTTGCCAGCGACACGCTGAGCTTCCTGAAATACTGGTCGATTCTCGCAGGCGTTCGCTACACGAGCTATCGCCAGACGTCGTATACCGCGCCCGGCACGGCCGGCAGCACCTATACGAAGACGCCGGTCACGCCCACGCTCGCACTGATGTTTCGTCCGCGCAGCGACCTGCTGTTTTACGCGAGCTACGTCGAGGCGCTCGAGGACGGCGGCACGGCGTCGCAAGGCTACGCGAACGCGGACCAGGTGCTCGACCCGATCAAGAGCAAGCAATACGAAGTGGGCGTGAAGTATGACGCCCGGCATTATGGCGCGTCCGCTGCGCTGTTCCGCATCGAGCGCGGCGCGCAATACGGCAATGCGCAGAACGTGTACGTGTCGAACGGCAAGGTGCGCATCAATGGCCTCGAACTGAACGGCCGCGTCGATCTGCCCGCGGGTTTCCGCGTCGCAGCGAGCACCGCGTGGGAATCGGGCACGTATAACGAGACCGAAGCGGATCTCGTCGGCAATCGCGTCGAGGGCATTCCGCGCTGGCAGGCCACGTTGCAGGTGAGCGACCGCATTCCGGGCCTGCAAGGCCTGACCGCGAACGTCGACGCGCATTACTACGGCAGCATGAAGGCCGATGCGAACAACCAGTTTGTGCTGCCGAGCTACACGCTGTTCAACGCGGGCCTCAGCTATCGCACGACGATCGGCGGCCATGGCGTGACGTTGCGCGCCGAAGTCGACAACATCTTCAATCGCCATTACTGGGGCTTCCTGCAGTCCGATTACCTCTTCGTCGGCGCGCCGCGCACGCTCGCGCTCAACGCGAGGTTCGACCTGTGAGCGCCGCGTCGCTGACCGTGGGAGATCCCGCGCTGGCGCAGCGGCGGCGCGCGGCGTGGCGAGTGCTCGTCGCCGGGGCGCGGCATGGTGCGACTGCCGCGTCGCGGCAGGCGAGTGCGAGCGCCGATGCATCGCTCGACGCGCGTGACGGCGGTCCTGTAACCGTGCGTCAGGCCGTGGGCGGCGTGCTCGTCGTCGGCGTGTTACATGCGGTGCTGATCGCGGCGTGGCTGCACGCGCAGCCCGCGTCGCACGAACCGGTCGTTACGCCGCCAATCGCGTTGCAGATGACGGCCGCACCGCAACCGCTGCCGCAAGCGCCCGCACCCAAGCCGGTGACACCGCCGAAGCCGTTGCCTCAGGCGCGGCATGCGCCGAAGCCGCGCCAAGTGCCGACACCTGCGCAAGCGCCGTCTGCATCCGTGCCG
>NZ_JAAGPL010000579.1:0-265 GCF_017104785.1 Burkholderia sp. Ac-20353
ACAAGCTGGCGTGGAACGGCGGCTGGCTGATCGCCGTGCCGCCGCAGAACACGAGTCGGACCTGTCCCGCGTGCAGATGCGTGAGCGCGGACAATCGCAGGACACAGGCGCAGTTCGCCTGCGTTGCATGCGGCTACAAAGCGCACGCCGACGTGGTCGGCGCAATGAATATCCTCACACGAGGATTGCAACTGTTGGAAGGGCAGGACGATGCCCGGATAGCCCGTGGAGAGATGGCGCAGTCAGGCCACTCGGTGAAGCAGGA
>NZ_JAAGPL010000580.1:0-262 GCF_017104785.1 Burkholderia sp. Ac-20353
TTCGCCACTCGCCACCAGGTGCAAGCACCCGTGCTGCCGTTCGACTTGCATGTGTAAGGCATGCCGCCAGCGTTCAATCTGAGCCAGGATCAAACTCTTCAGTTCAAACCTGTTACTGTTTTCGGTTTCGTTAGAAACCGGTCGCTCACTCAAAGCTGACAGGTCATATGAATTGCTTCATAAACCTGACTTACTTTAGTGTGAGACTCTTGATACTTTTGCTATCCCGATCCGAGGACCGGGCTCGCTGTCATCAAGCGCC
>NZ_JAAGPL010000581.1:0-262 GCF_017104785.1 Burkholderia sp. Ac-20353
CTACCGCGTCCTTCATCGCCTGTGATCGCCAAGGCATCCACCACATGCACTTGTTCGCTTGACCCTATAACGAGTCTGTCTCGTTACAGGTTTGAGTTCTCGCGTTGTGCCGTATTCCAATTGAGTCAAACATAGAGTTCGAATCATCTTGAGATACATCGATACAATCACAACCCGGATAGTTTCCACGTCCATCTCATAGACGCTTCCGCTATCCAAATTACTTACTTCTTCCAGATTGTTAAAGAACGACAGCCGATAT
>NZ_JAAGPL010000582.1:0-256 GCF_017104785.1 Burkholderia sp. Ac-20353
GCGTCCTTCATCGCCTGTGATCGCCAAGGCATCCACCACATGCACTTGTTCGCTTGACCCTATAACGAGTCTGTCTCGTTACAGGTTGAGTTCTCGCGTTGTGCCGTATTCCAATTGAGTCAAACATGAAGTTCGAATCATCTTGAGATACATCGATACAATCACAACCCGGATAGTTTCCACGTCCATCTCATAGACGCTTCCGCTATCCAAATTACTTACTTCTTCCAGATTGTTAAAGAACGACAGCCGATAT
>NZ_JAAGPL010000583.1:0-255 GCF_017104785.1 Burkholderia sp. Ac-20353
CTACCGCGTCCTTCATCGCCTGTGATCGCCAAGGCATCCACCACATGCACTTGTTCGCTTGACCCTATAACGAGTCTGTCTCGTTACAGGTTTGAGTTCTCGCGTTGTGCCGTATTCCAATTGAGTCGAACATAGAGTTCGAATCATCTTGAGATACATCGATACAATCACAACCCGGATAGTTTTCACGTCCATCTCATAGACGCTTCCGCTATCCAAATTACTTACTTCTTCCAGATTGTTAAAGAACGACAG
>NZ_JAAGPL010000584.1:0-255 GCF_017104785.1 Burkholderia sp. Ac-20353
CCCAAAGTAGTGGCGAGCGAAATGGGATCAGCCTTGTACTCTTTATTTGTATTGTTAGCCGAACGCTCTGGAAAGTGCGGCCATAGCGGGTGATAGCCCCGTAGGCGAAAACAGTATGAAAGAACTAGGTGTACGACAAGTAGGGCGGGACACGTGAAATCCTGTCTGAAGATGGGGGGACCATCCTCCAAGGCTAAATACTCGTGATCGACCGATAGTGAACCAGTACCGTGAGGGAAAGGCGAAAAGAACCCC
>NZ_JAAGPL010000585.1:0-254 GCF_017104785.1 Burkholderia sp. Ac-20353
CGCCTGCGCACGCTTTACGCCCAGTAATTCCGATTAACGCTTGCACCCTACGTATTACCGCGGCTGCTGGCACGTAGTTAGCCGGTGCTTATTCTTCCGGTACCGTCATCCCCCGACCATATTAGGGCCAAGGATTTCTTTCCGGACAAAAGTGCTTTACAACCCGAAGGCCTTCTTCACACACGCGGCATTGCTGGATCAGGCTTTCGCCCATTGTCCAAAATTCCCCACTGCTGCCTCCCGTAGGAGTCTGG
>NZ_JAAGPL010000586.1:0-221 GCF_017104785.1 Burkholderia sp. Ac-20353
GGAAGCGGGCGTGGCGACCGAAGTGGTCGCGGTGTCGGTCGGCGTCGCGCAAGCGCAGGAAACGCTGCGTACGGCGCTGGCGATCGGCGCGGATCGCGCGATCCTCGTCGAGTCGAACGACGGCGTCGAGCCGCTCGCAGTCGCGAAGATCCTGAAGGCGCTGGTCGACAAGGAACAGCCGCAGCTGGTGATCCTCGGCAAGCAGGCGATCGACGACGATT
>NZ_JAAGPL010000060.1:0-47181 GCF_017104785.1 Burkholderia sp. Ac-20353
TAGCGAGTCGGTCCCACCCCTTCCCATCCCGAACAGGACCGTGAAACGACTCTACGCCGATGATAGTGCGGATTCCCGTGTGAAAGTAGGTAATCGTCAGGCTCCCCTAAGCCAGAAACCCCCGCCCAAAAGGCGGGGGTTTTTGCATTGGCGCGCCGGAAATGCGTGGGCCCCCCATGCGATACCGTCCCGGTGTCCAGTCCCGCTTCCTCCTTGATGGACCGAACGGCATCCCTGACCTTCGCGCCGTCGCCGTTCCGGCAGTGCGCCGAGGCATCAACTCAGATTCCAGGGCGACGCCGCATCTTTGGATGCCCGGCGGGGCGTCTGGCGCAGCCGGTCGTGCGCCGGCCAGGGTGCCGTGTGATCTTGGCGTCCCGGGGCAGCGGATCGCCGGCCGTGGTGCTCGACGGATCCGCCAGGCGGGCGGTCGCCGTATTGGCGTCCCGTCTCTGGCACCCCAGGGCGTTTTTGACCTCTCCCGATTATCATCCGGCCCCGATGAGCTGCTGCCCGTTTGGCGAACCGTTCGTGTGGCCGGTGTCGTTGCACGAGCGCGGTCGCAAATCATTCGGGGCTCACTCATCGCCCACACTGCGAGGAACCGTAGCGGTCGGCAGTAGCTCGCCGGTATCATCGCGATTCCCGATTCGTCAGGCTACACGGATATTCTCATTGGGGCGGTGTGCGAGGCGTCTGCGGTAGCGTGAGGACGGCGCGCTGCTGCCTCAACACTTCCTCTTTCCGATGATGTTGCACGGTTTCCGCATACGCGTTAAGTGCCGCAAACAGCCGATCCCGCCATGACGAGAACTGCCGCGTCTAACGCAAACCATTGGTGTCTCCGTCGGCCCAGTTGAGGTAACGCGCCCGAGGCAATCATGGCCCTTGAGCGCTTCTTTGACGCCTTTCTTGGCCTGGCCTGGCCGTCTTCACGGAGTCGCGTGTCGCGCGCGTCGATTCGGCCCCGTATGGATGCGCTCAGCTCGATCGAGGCCGCTGGTCCCGATCGAACACGTTGCAGCTCGGGCATCGGTGTATCTGGATAAGCCAGGCGAGAGGGAAATGTGCAGCTCCTCCAGGAGCGGAGCGAGATGTTCTCGCGCGTAGCGCCTTCGAGACCAGCGGGGATCCGCACGGACGTGCGGCAGTGCAAGCGAAACACCACACCGAAACAAAATCGGGCGGTTCGGTGACGTGCCTGCCGGCGTCGGCCGATCGCGCCGGAGGGGCGCGCACCGCCCCGAAATTGCGTCCAGATATGCTCGGCACGAAATTTGCGGGATTTTTGCGTATACCCACTTGGCTTTCTTGCCGGAAGGCCGTATGATGGCGGTCTTCTGATTTTTCGGCGTGAGTGCAAATTCACGTGAGAATCGGAATTTGACGAAGATGTGGGGCAACACCGTGCCAGACATGAACTTCGTCGCTCGCGCAGGGTTCCCCTTGCTGCGATGTCGACGATGGGCTTGTTTGGGGCGAGTCGGCCAGGCACTCTCGGAGAGAATGAAAATAATCTTCGCGATGTGCTTGACACGAGTTCGATGTACCCCCATAATCGTCAGTTCTCTACGGAGGGGTGCCCGAGTGGCTAAAGGGGGCAGACTGTAAATCTGTTGGCTTACGCCTACGTTGGTTCGAATCCAACCTCCTCCACCAAGATATCAACGCAGAGAGCGGCAGGGAATCGTTAGTAGCCCGTGCGGGTGTAGCTCAATGGTAGAGCAGAAGCCTTCCAAGCTTACGACGAGGGTTCGATTCCCTTCACCCGCTCCAGTTCGTGCAGTTGAAGCGTAAAGCGCCCATGTGGCTCAGTGGTAGAGCACTCCCTTGGTAAGGGAGAGGTCGGCAGTTCGATCCTGCCCATGGGCACCAGCAGTATAGTCAGTGTCTGTTTGCGCGCGGCGCAACCTATGAAATTCCTTTTGGGAGTCGAAAATGGCCAAGGGTAAATTCGAGCGGACCAAGCCGCACGTGAACGTTGGTACGATCGGTCACGTTGACCACGGCAAGACGACGCTGACGGCAGCGATCACGACGGTGCTGACGAAGAAGTTCGGCGGCGAAGCGAAGGCATACGACCAGATCGACGCGGCACCGGAAGAAAAGGCGCGCGGCATCACGATCAACACCGCACACGTCGAGTACGAAACGGCTAACCGCCACTACGCACACGTCGACTGCCCGGGCCACGCTGACTATGTGAAGAACATGATCACGGGCGCGGCGCAGATGGACGGCGCGATCCTGGTTTGCTCGGCAGCAGACGGCCCGATGCCGCAAACGCGTGAGCACATCCTGCTGGCACGTCAGGTTGGCGTTCCGTACATCATCGTGTTCCTGAACAAGTGCGACATGGTGGACGACGCTGAACTGCTCGAGCTGGTCGAGATGGAAGTTCGCGAACTCCTGTCGAAGTACGACTTCCCGGGCGACGACACCCCGATCGTGAAGGGTTCGGCGAAGCTGGCGCTGGAAGGCGACACGGGCGAGCTGGGCGAAGTGGCGATCATGAACCTGGCCGACGCACTGGACACGTACATCCCGACGCCGGAGCGCGCGGTTGACGGTGCGTTCCTGATGCCGGTGGAAGACGTGTTCTCGATCTCGGGTCGCGGCACGGTGGTGACGGGTCGCGTCGAGCGCGGCATCGTGAAGGTCGGCGAAGAAATCGAAATCGTCGGTATCAAGCCGACGGTGAAGACGACCTGCACGGGCGTGGAAATGTTCCGCAAGCTGCTGGACCAGGGTCAGGCAGGCGACAACGTCGGTATCCTGCTGCGCGGCACGAAGCGTGAAGACGTGGAGCGTGGCCAGGTTCTGGCGAAGCCGGGTTCGATCACGCCGCACACGCACTTCACGGCTGAAGTGTACGTGCTGAGCAAGGACGAAGGCGGCCGTCACACGCCGTTCTTCAACAACTACCGTCCGCAGTTCTACTTCCGTACGACGGACGTGACGGGCTCGATCGAGCTGCCGAAGGACAAGGAAATGGTGATGCCGGGCGACAACGTGTCGATCACGGTGAAGCTGATTGCGCCGATCGCGATGGAAGAAGGTCTGCGCTTTGCAATCCGCGAAGGCGGCCGCACCGTCGGTGCTGGCGTCGTCGCCAAGATCATCGAGTAAGCCAGTTATTCGTTGATCGACAGTTTTGGGGCTGGCATAAGCCAGTCCCAACATGGTCTAGGGGTATAGCTCAACTGGCAGAGCGTCGGTCTCCAAAACCGAAGGTTGGGGGTTCGATTCCCTCTGCCCCTGCCAAAAAATAGCCACGTGTCCAGCGTGGCGTTTGTTTTAAGGTGTTATGGCGAATCCATCCGTCGAAACTGTAAATACCTCCGGCGATAAGCTGATGCTGGCCCTGGGCGTATTGTTGGTGTTGGCCGGATTCGTGGGCTTCTTCTGGCTCGGTGGCCAGCAATGGTATGTCCGCGGTGCCGCATTGGCGGTAGGTTTGATCGCCGGCGTGGCCGTCGGGCTGATGTCCGCGCCTGGCAAGAGCCTGATCGCTTTTGCCAAGGATTCGTACAAGGAAGTCCGGAAGGTCGTTTGGCCCACCCGCAAGGAAGCAACGCAAACCACGCTCGTCGTGTTCGGTTTCGTGCTCGTGATGGCAATTTTCCTCTGGTTGAGTGACAAATCCATCGAGTGGGTGATTTTCTCGGCGATTCTGGGTTGGAAATGATATGAGCGATATTCCGGCATCCCCGAGCGGAAAGCGTTGGTACGTGGTGCACGCCTACTCCGGCATGGAGAAGAGCGTGCAACGTGCGCTTCAGGAGCGCATCGAACGTGCTGGCATGCAGGACAAATTCGGTCAGATCCTGGTTCCGACCGAAGAAGTGGTCGAAGTCAAGGGCGGCCACAAGGCTGTGACAGAGCGTCGTTTCTTCCCCGGCTACGTGCTGGTAGAGATGGAAATGACGGACGAAACGTGGCACCTCGTGAAGAATACCGCGAAGGTCACCGGTTTCGTCGGCGGTGCGCGTAACCGCCCGACGCCGATTTCCCCCAAGGAAGTCGAGAAGATCATGTCGCAGATGCAGGAAGGCGTCGAGAAACCGCGCCCCAAGACCCTGTTCGAGGTCGGCGAGATGGTTCGGGTCAAGGAAGGCCCGTTCACGGACTTCAATGGCACCGTCGAAGAAGTGAACTACGAAAAATCGCGTGTGCGTGTGTCGGTCACGATCTTCGGTCGCGCTACGCCGGTCGAACTCGAATTCGGCCAGGTCGAAAAAGTTTGATCCCGATTCGGTGGGCAGCCTCGGCTGCCCACCTTCGCGCTTACGGCCCGCGTCATGGCCGTTGAGGAGCGTCAGTAGCCAGCGGCGAAAGCGCGTTATTACTCACCGAACGCCTACTCCGGCGTTCCAATGAGGTTCACAAATGGCAAAGAAGATTATCGGCTTTATCAAGCTGCAGATTCCTGCAGGTAAAGCCAACCCGTCGCCGCCGGTCGGTCCGGCACTGGGCCAGCGCGGCCTGAACATCATGGAGTTCTGCAAGGCGTTCAACGCGCAGACTCAAGGCATGGAGCCGGGTCTGCCGGTGCCGGTGGTCATCACGGCATTCGCTGACAAGAGCTTCACGTTCGTGATGAAGACGCCGCCGGCGACCGTCCTGATCAAGAAGGCGGCGAAGGTGGACAAGGGCTCGAGCAAGCCGCACACCGACAAGGTCGGTTCGATCACGCGCGCTCAAGCTGAAGAAATCGCGAAAACCAAGATGCCGGACCTCACGGCAGCTGACCTGGACGCAGCCGTTCGCACCATCGCTGGTAGCGCACGCTCGATGGGCATCACCGTGGAGGGTGTGTAAATGGCTAAGATCTCCAAGCGCCGTCAGGCATTTGCCGCCAAGGTCGACCGTCAGAAGCTGTACGCGATCGAAGACGCACTGAGCCTCGTGAAGGAATGCGCGAGCGCGAAGTTCGACGAGTCGATCGACGTTGCAGTCCAGCTCGGCATCGATGCAAAGAAGTCGGACCAGGTCGTTCGTGGTTCGGTCGTTCTGCCGGCCGGTACGGGCAAGTCGGTTCGCGTTGCTGTGTTCGCGCAAGGCGAGAAGGCTGAGCAAGCACGTGCAGCAGGCGCGGAAATCGTCGGTATGGAAGACCTGGCAGAGCAGATCAAGGCTGGCCAGATGGACTTCGATATCGTGATCGCTTCGCCGGACACGATGCGTATCGTCGGTACGCTGGGTCAGATCCTCGGCCCGCGCGGCCTGATGCCGAACCCGAAGGTCGGTACCGTGACGCCGGACGTCGCGACCGCCGTCAAGAACGCGAAGGCTGGTCAGGTCCAGTTCCGCGTCGACAAGGCCGGTATCATCCACGCAACGATCGGCCGTGCGTCGTTCGAGCCGACCGCGCTGCGTTCGAACCTGTCGGCGCTGATCGAAGCGCTGCAAAAGGCGAAGCCGGCAACGAGCAAGGGCGTGTACCTGCGCAAGATCGCACTGTCGAGCACGATGGGCGTCGGCGTGCGTGTCGACCAGGCTACGCTGGCCGCGCAGTAAGCAAGAATTCGGGCCGCTTCGCATTGCGTAGCGGCCCTAAAGGGCTTTGGGCGGTTGTTCGTGCTGTTCGGCGGGCAACCGGTTATCAAAGACCGTTGGTGGGAGAGCAGCAGTCAGGCGATCCCTTAATTCAAGCCAACGCAGATGGCGAACCCGA
The DNA here is from genome assembly GCF_017104785.1 of Burkholderia sp. Ac-20353. NCBI lineage: Bacteria > Pseudomonadati > Pseudomonadota > Betaproteobacteria > Burkholderiales > Burkholderiaceae > Burkholderia > Burkholderia sp. Ac-20353. The sequence continues at coordinate 5,678 of NZ_JAAGPL010000060.1, forward strand.
AAAAGTTTTGCAGTGGTGAAGCCGCAGGCCGCGAAGCGATTCGCGGCGTGAGGTGGAAATACTCCTAACGAGGTCGGACGCCGTTGTTGAACGAGGTACGTGAGGTTTCGTGCCGAACGTATCGTTTCTGGAGGCTAACCGTGCCGCTTAATAGAGAAGACAAGCAAGCCGTCGTCGCTGAGGTTGCCGCGCAAGTCGCGAAGGCCCAGACCGTTGTGCTGGCTGAGTATCGTGGAATTGCGGTTGGCGATCTGACCAAGCTGCGCGCGAAAGCGCGTGAGCAACAGGTTTACCTGCGCGTTCTGAAGAACACGCTGGCGCGTCGCGCCGTTGAAGGTACGCCGTTTGCTCCGCTGGCAGAGCAGATGACTGGCCCCCTGATCTACGGCATCTCGGAAGATGCAATTGCTGCTGCGAAGGTCGTCAACGACTTCAGCAAGAGCAATGACAAGTTGGTCATCAAGGCTGGTTCGTTCGATGGCAAGGTGATGGACAAGGCTGGCGTGCAAGCGCTGGCAAGCATCCCGAGCCGTGAAGAACTGCTCTCGAAGCTGCTGTTCGTTATGCAATCGCCTGTTTCCGGCTTTGCGCGCGCTCTGGCCGCGCTGGCTGAGAAGAAGCAAGCCGAAGCTGCGTAATCGAACGTGCATCAGCGTCACTGATCGCTGGCTGTATCCGTATTCAATTTAGGAGTATTTCAAATGGCAATCGCAAAAGAAGACATCCTGGCAGCAGTCGAAGGGATGACCGTTCTGGAACTGAACGAACTGGTCAAGGCGTTCGAAGAGAAGTTTGGCGTGTCGGCAGCTGCTGTTGCAGTCGCTGGCCCGGCAGGCGGCGGCGCTGCTGCTGCTGCTGAAGAGCAGACCGAATTCACGGTCATGCTGCTCGAAGCAGGCGGCAACAAGGTTGCAGTCATCAAGGCAGTTCGCGAACTGACGGGCCTGGGCCTGAAGGAAGCGAAGGACCTGGTTGACGGCGCACCGAAGCCCGTCAAGGAAGCAGTGCCGAAGGCTGCTGCTGACGAAGCCAAGAAGAAGCTGGAAGACGCAGGCGCGAAGGCCGAAATCAAGTAAGTTCCGACGCGCTGTGCGAAGGCTGGCGGTATTTCCACCGCCGGCCTTTTTGTGCTTTGTGGGGACGTTATTCTGGCACTCTTTCGGGAGCCCGAATAATCGCCCCCAGAGGCCAAAGATAACCGCCGAATCGTTGTCATTGCATGGCGATTGGCGTTTCTCTTTGTCTTCTGAAGCGACTGCAGAAGGCAAGTTTGGTCGGGTAGCGGGCAACACAGGCATCCGCTGCCGTCAGCCAGCGGTTGGTAGCGGCCAACCACCAAGCTTCTCGGCTCGTTCAAGCCGTCGGACGGCCATCGGGTCTCAGTCGGTGAACACTCGGGTTTGACACGTCCAGGTATTCCGCCTCGATAGCACCCGCCGTGATTCGGAGATCGTATGCAATATTCCTTCACCGAGAAGAAGCGCATTCGCAAGAGTTTCGCGAAGCGCCCCATCGTTCACCAAGTTCCTTTCTTGCTGGCTACCCAGCTTGAATCATTCAGCACGTTTCTGCAAGCCGATGTTCTGATGGCGCAACGCAAGCCTGAAGGTTTGCAGGCTGCTTTCACATCGGTATTTCCCATTGTTTCGCACAATGGTTTTGCGCGTCTCGAGTTCGTGAGCTACGCGCTGTCCTCGCCGGCGTTCAACATCAAGGAATGCCAGCAGCGAGGCCTGACGTACTGCTCCGCGCTGCGCGCGAAGGTGCGTTTGGTCATCCTCGACAAGGAATCGCCGAACAAGCCGGTCGTCAAGGAAGTGAAGGAGCAGGAAGTGTACATGGGCGAAATTCCGCTCATGACGCCGACGGGCTCGTTCGTCATCAACGGCACCGAGCGTGTGATCGTCTCGCAGCTGCACCGTTCGCCGGGCGTGTTCTTCGAGCACGACAAGGGCAAGACGCACAGCTCGGGCAAGCTGCTGTTCTCGGCACGGATCATTCCGTACCGCGGCTCGTGGCTCGACTTCGAATTCGATCCGAAGGACATCCTGTACTTCCGCGTCGACCGCCGCCGCAAGATGCCGGTCACGATCCTGCTGAAGGCGATCGGCCTCACGCCGGAACAGATCCTCGCGAACTTCTTCGTGTTCGACAACTTCACGCTGATGGGCGAAGGCGCGCAACTCGAGTTCGTGCCGGAGCGCCTGCGCGGTGAAGTCGCGCGTTTCGACATCACGGATCGCGACGGCAAGGTCATCGTCCAGAAGGACAAGCGGATCAACGCGAAGCACATTCGCGATCTCGAAGCCGCGAAGACCAAGTACATCTCGGTGCCGGAAGACTATCTTCTCGGCCGCGTGCTGGCGAAGAACGTCGTCGACGGCGATACGGGCGAATTGATCGCGAACGCGAACGAAGAGATCACGGAAAGCGTGCTCGACAAGCTGCGCGACGCGGGCATCAAGGACATCCAGACGCTCTACACGAACGACCTGGACCAGGGCCCGTACATCTCGTCGACGCTGCGTGTCGACGAAACGGCCGACAAGACGGCTGCGCGCATCGCGATCTACCGCATGATGCGTCCGGGCGAGCCGCCGACCGAAGAAGCGGTCGAGGCGCTGTTCAACCGCCTGTTCTACAGCGAAGAAGCGTACGACCTGTCGAAGGTCGGCCGCATGAAGTTCAACCGCCGCGTCGGCCGTGATGAAATCACCGGCCCGATGACGCTGGACGATGACGACATCCTCGCGACGATCAAGATCCTCGTCGAACTGCGCAACGGCAAGGGCGAAGTGGACGACATCGACCACCTCGGCAACCGTCGCGTGCGTTGCGTCGGCGAACTGGCGGAAAATCAGTTCCGCGCAGGCCTCGTGCGCGTCGAGCGCGCAGTCAAGGAACGCCTCGGCCAGGCCGAAAGCGAAAACCTGATGCCGCACGACCTGATCAACTCGAAGCCGATTTCGTCGGCGATTCGCGAGTTCTTCGGCTCGTCGCAGTTGTCGCAGTTCATGGACCAGACCAACCCGCTGTCGGAAATCACGCACAAGCGCCGTATTTCCGCGCTGGGCCCGGGCGGTCTGACGCGCGAGCGCGCGGGCTTCGAAGTCCGCGACGTGCACCCGACCCACTACGGCCGCGTGTGCCCGATCGAAACGCCGGAAGGTCCGAACATCGGTCTGATCAACTCGCTCGCACTGTACGCGCACCTGAACGAGTACGGCTTCCTCGAGACGCCGTACCGCAAGGTCGTGGACAGCAAGGTGACCGACCAGATCGACTACCTGTCGGCGATCGAAGAAGGCCGCTACATGATCGCGCAGGCGAACGCCGCGATCGACGAGAACGGCCAGTTGATCGACGAACTCGTGTCGTCGCGTGAAGCCGGCGAAACGATGATGGTCACGCCGGACCGTATCCAGTACATGGACGTCGCGCCGTCGCAGATCGTGTCGGTTGCTGCCTCGCTGATTCCGTTCCTCGAGCACGACGACGCGAACCGTGCACTGATGGGCTCGAACATGCAGCGTCAGGCCGTGCCGTGTCTGCGTCCGGAAAAGCCGGTCGTTGGTACGGGCATCGAGCGCACCTGCGCGGTCGACTCGGGCACGACGGTTCAGGCGTACCGCGGCGGTGTGGTCGACTACGTCGACGCAGGCCGTATCGTGATTCGCGTGAACGACGACGAAGCCGTCGCGGGTGAAGTCGGTGTCGACATCTACAACCTGATCAAGTACACGCGTTCGAACCAGAACACGAACATCAACCAGCGTCCGATCGTGAAGATGGGCGACAAGGTCTCGCGCGGCGACGTGCTGGCCGACGGCGCCTCGACGGACCTGGGCGAGCTCGCGCTCGGCCAGAACATGCTGATCGCGTTCATGCCGTGGAACGGCTACAACTTCGAAGACTCGATCCTGATCTCGGAGAAGGTGGTTGCGGACGATCGCTATACGTCGATCCACATCGAAGAGCTGAACGTCGTTGCACGCGACACGAAGCTCGGGCCGGAAGAAATCACGCGCGACATCTCGAACCTGGCTGAAGTCCAGCTCGGCCGTCTCGACGAATCGGGCATCGTGTACATCGGTGCGGAAGTCGAAGCGGGCGACGTGCTGGTCGGCAAGGTCACGCCGAAGGGCGAGACCCAGCTGACGCCGGAAGAGAAGCTGCTGCGCGCGATCTTCGGCGAGAAGGCTTCGGACGTGAAGGACACGTCGCTGCGCGTGCCGTCGGGCATGAGCGGCACCGTGATCGACGTCCAGGTGTTCACGCGTGAAGGCATCCAGCGCGACAAGCGTGCGCAACAGATCATCGACGACGAACTGAAGCGCTATCGTCTCGACCTGAACGACCAGCTGCGCATCGTGGAAGGCGACGCGTTCCAGCGTCTCGCGCGCATGCTCGTGGGCAAGGTCGCGAACGGCGGTCCGAAGAAGCTCGCGAAGGGCACGAAGATCGACCAGGCTTACCTGGAAGACCTCGACCACTACCACTGGTTCGACATCCGCCTCGCGGACGACGAAGCAGCGGCGCAGCTCGAAGCGATCAAGAACTCGATCGAAGAAAAGCGTCACCAGTTCGACCTCGCGTTCGAAGAGAAGCGCAAGAAGCTCACGCAAGGCGACGAACTGCCGCCGGGCGTGCTGAAGATGGTCAAGGTGTACCTCGCGGTCAAGCGCCGTCTGCAGCCTGGCGACAAGATGGCAGGCCGTCACGGTAACAAGGGTGTCGTGTCGAAGATCGTCCCGATCGAAGACATGCCGTACATGGCCGACGGCCGTCCGGCAGACGTGGTGCTGAACCCGCTCGGCGTGCCGTCGCGGATGAACGTGGGCCAGGTTCTGGAAGTGCACCTCGGCTGGGCCGCGAAGGGTCTCGGCTGGCGTATCGGCGAAATGCTGCAGCGTCAGACGAAGATCGAGGAACTGCGCGTGTTCCTGACGAAGATCTACAACGACTCGGGCCGCCAGGAAGATCTGGAAAGCTTCACCGACGACGAGATCCTCGAACTCGCGAAGAACCTGCGCGAAGGCGTGCCGTTTGCAACGCCGGTGTTCGACGGTGCGACCGAGGAAGAAATGGGCAAGATGCTCGACCTCGCGTTCCCGGACGACATCGCGGAACAGCTCGGCATGAACCCGTCGAAGAACCAGGTCCGTCTGTACGACGGCCGCACGGGTGAAATGTTCGAACGTCGCGTGACGCTCGGCTACATGCACTACCTGAAGCTGCACCACTTGGTCGACGACAAGATGCACGCGCGTTCGACCGGCCCGTACTCGCTCGTCACGCAGCAGCCGCTGGGTGGTAAGGCGCAGTTCGGTGGCCAGCGTTTCGGTGAAATGGAAGTGTGGGCACTCGAAGCGTACGGCGCGTCCTACGTGCTGCAGGAAATGCTGACGGTGAAGTCGGACGACGTGAACGGCCGTACCAAGGTTTATGAAAACCTGGTCAAGGGCGATCACGTGATCGACGCCGGCATGCCGGAATCCTTCAACGTGCTCGTGAAGGAAATCCGCTCGCTCGGTATCGACATCGATCTCGACCGCAATTAATCGGACTACGGAGAGAAAGCAATGAAAGCTCTGCTCGATCTATTCAAGCAAGTCCAACAGGAAGAAGTTTTCGACGCGATCAAGATCGGTCTGGCCTCGCCGGACAAGATCCGTTCGTGGTCGTTCGGTGAAGTGAAGAAGCCGGAGACCATCAACTACCGTACGTTCAAGCCGGAACGCGATGGTCTCTTCTGCGCGAAGATCTTCGGGCCGATCAAGGACTACGAGTGCCTGTGCGGCAAGTACAAGCGCCTGAAGCACCGCGGCGTGATCTGCGAGAAGTGCGGCGTCGAAGTGACGCTGGCGAAGGTGCGTCGTGAACGGATGGGCCACATCGAGCTGGCCTCGCCGGTCGCGCACATCTGGTTCCTGAAGTCGCTGCCGTCGCGTCTGGGCATGGTGCTCGACATGACGCTGCGCGACATCGAGCGCGTGCTGTACTTCGAAGCCTACGTGGTGATCGAACCGGGCATGACGCCGCTGAAGGCGCGGCAGATCATGACCGAAGAGGATTACTACAACAAGGTCGAGGAATACGGCGACGAATTCCGTGCCGAGATGGGCGCGGAAGGCGTGCGTGAGCTGCTGCGCGCGATCAACATCGACGAGCAGGTCGAGACGCTGCGCACCGAACTGAAGAACACCGGTTCGGAAGCGAAGATCAAGAAGTACGCGAAGCGCCTGAAGGTCCTCGAGGCATTCCAGCGCTCGGGCATCAAGCCCGAGTGGATGATCCTCGAAGTGCTGCCGGTGCTGCCGCCGGAACTGCGTCCGCTGGTGCCGCTGGACGGCGGCCGTTTCGCGACGTCGGACCTGAACGACCTGTATCGCCGCGTGATCAACCGTAACAACCGGTTGAAGCGTCTGCTCGAGCTGAAGGCGCCTGAAATCATCGTCCGCAACGAAAAGCGGATGCTGCAGGAAGCCGTCGACTCGCTGCTCGACAACGGTCGTCGCGGCAAGGCGATGACGGGCGCGAACAAGCGTCCGCTGAAGTCGCTCGCCGACATGATCAAGGGCAAGGGCGGTCGTTTCCGTCAGAACCTGCTGGGCAAGCGCGTCGACTACTCGGGCCGTTCGGTCATCGTGGTCGGCCCGACGCTGAAGCTGCACCAGTGCGGTCTGCCCAAGCTGATGGCGCTCGAGCTGTTCAAGCCGTTCATCTTCAACAAGCTGGAAGTGATGGGCGTCGCGACGACCATCAAGGCTGCGAAGAAGGAAGTCGAGAACCAGACGCCGGTGGTGTGGGACATCCTCGAAGAGGTGATCCGCGAGCACCCGGTGATGCTGAACCGTGCGCCGACGCTGCACCGTCTCGGTATCCAGGCGTTCGAGCCGGTGCTGATCGAAGGCAAGGCAATCCAGCTGCACCCGCTCGTCTGCGCGGCGTTCAACGCCGACTTCGACGGTGACCAGATGGCCGTTCACGTGCCGCTGTCGCTCGAAGCGCAGATGGAAGCGCGCACGCTGATGCTTGCGTCGAACAACGTGCTGTTCCCGGCCAACGGCGATCCGTCGATCGTGCCGTCGCAGGATATCGTGCTGGGTCTGTACTACGCGACCCGCGAAGCGATCAACGCGAAGGGCGAAGGCCTGTCGTTCACGGGCGTGTCGGAAGTGCTGCGCGCGTACGAGAACAAGGAAGTCGAGCTCGCATCGCGCGTCAACGTGCGGATCACCGAAATGGTCCGCAACGAGGACACGTCGGAAGGCGCGCCGGAATTCGTGCCGAAGATCTCGCTGTACGCGACGACCGTCGGCCGCGCGATCCTGTCGGAGATCCTGCCGCACGGCCTGCCGTTCTCGGTGCTGAACAAGCCGCTGAAGAAGAAGGAAATCTCGCGCCTGATCAACACGGCGTTCCGCAAGTGCGGTCTGCGCGCGACGGTGGTGTTCGCCGATCAGCTGATGCAGTCGGGTTTCCGTCTCGCGACGCGCGCCGGTATTTCGATCTGCGTCGACGACATGCTCGTGCCGCCGCAGAAGGAAACGATCGTCGGCGACGCCGCGAAGAAGGTGAAGGAGTACGACCGCCAGTACATGTCGGGTCTCGTCACCGCGCAGGAACGCTACAACAACGTGGTCGACATCTGGTCGGCGACGTCGGAAGCGGTCGGCAAGGCGATGATGGAGCAGCTGTCGACGGAGCCGGTAACGGACCGCGACGGCAACGAGACGCGCCAGGAATCGTTCAACTCGATCTACATGATGGCCGACTCGGGCGCCCGGGGTTCGGCGGTGCAGATTCGTCAGCTGGCCGGTATGCGTGGCCTGATGGCGAAGCCGGACGGCTCGATTATCGAGACGCCGATTACCGCGAACTTCCGCGAAGGCCTGAACGTGTTGCAGTACTTCATCTCGACCCACGGTGCACGTAAGGGTCTGGCTGATACGGCACTGAAGACCGCGAACTCGGGTTACCTGACGCGTCGTCTCGTCGACGTCACGCAGGATCTGGTGGTGGTCGAGGACGATTGCGGCACGTCGAACGGCGTCGCGATGAAGGCGCTGGTCGAAGGCGGTGAAGTCGTCGAAGCGCTGCGCGACCGTATCCTCGGCCGCGTCGCGGTCGCGGATGTCGTGAATCCGGAAACGCAGGAAACGCTGTACGAATCGGGCACGCTGCTCGACGAAACGGCGGTCGAAGATATCGAACGCCTCGGCATCGACGAAGTGCGCGTGCGCACGCCGCTGACCTGCGAAACGCGTTACGGCCTGTGCGCAGCCTGCTATGGCCGCGACCTCGGCCGCGGCTCGCTCGTGAACGTCGGCGAAGCAGTCGGCGTGATCGCGGCACAGTCGATCGGTGAACCGGGCACGCAGCTGACGATGCGTACGTTCCACATCGGTGGTGCGGCATCGCGTGCGGCAGTGGCTTCGTCGGTCGAAGCGAAGAGCAACGGTATCGTGCGCTTCACGGCGACGATGCGTTACGTCACCAACGCGAAGGGCGAGCAGATCGTCATCTCGCGTTCGGGCGAGGCGCTGATCACCGACGATTTCGGCCGCGAGCGCGAGCGTCACAAAGTGCCGTACGGCGCGACGCTGCTGCAGCTCGATGGCGCGACCATCAAGGCCGGCACGCAGCTCGCGACGTGGGACCCGATGACGCGTCCGATCATCACCGAGTACGGTGGTACGGTGAAGTTCGAGAACGTCGAGGAAGGCGTGACCGTCGCGAAGCAGATCGACGACGTGACCGGTCTGTCGACCCTGGTCGTGATCGACGTGAAGCGTCGCGGTTCGCAGGCGTCGAAGAGCGTGCGTCCGCAGGTGAAGCTGCTCGACGCGAACGGCGACGAAGTGAAGATCCCGGGCACGGAGCATGCGGTGCAGATCGGCTTCCAGGTCGGCGCACTGATCACCGTGAAGGACGGTCAGCAGGTGCAGGTGGGTGAAGTGCTCGCACGTATCCCGACCGAAGCGCAGAAGACGCGTGACATTACCGGCGGTCTGCCGCGGGTGGCGGAACTGTTCGAAGCGCGTTCGCCGAAGGATGCGGGCATTCTCGCGGAAGTCACCGGCACGACGTCGTTCGGCAAGGACACGAAGGGCAAGCAGCGTCTCGTCATCACGGACCTCGAAGGCAATCAGCACGAGTTCCTGATCGCGAAGGAAAAGCAGGTGCTGGTCCACGATGCTCAGGTCGTCAACAAGGGCGAAATGATCGTGGACGGCCCGGCCGATCCGCACGACATCCTGCGTCTGCAGGGTATCGAGGCGCTGTCGCGCTACATCGTCGACGAAGTGCAGGACGTGTACCGACTGCAGGGCGTGAAGATCAACGACAAGCACATCGAGGTGATCGTTCGCCAGATGCTGCGTCGTGTGCAGATCACCGACAACGGCGATACGCGCTTCATCCCGGGCGAACAGGTCGAGCGTTCCGACATGCTGGACGAGAACGATCGCATGATCGCCGAGGACAAGCGTCCGGCGTCGTACGACAACGTGCTCCTCGGTATCACGAAGGCGTCGCTGTCGACCGACTCGTTCATCTCCGCGGCATCGTTCCAGGAAACGACCCGCGTGCTGACCGAAGCGGCGATCATGGGCAAGCGCGACGATCTGCGTGGCCTGAAGGAAAACGTGATCGTCGGCCGTCTGATTCCGGCCGGTACGGGTCTCGCGTTCCACAAGGCGCGCAAGGCGAAGGAATCGTCGGATCGCGAGCGTTTCGACCAGATCGCAGCGGAAGAAGCGTTCGATTTCGGTCCGCCGAGCACGCCGAGCACGCCTGCGGAAGAGCCGCAGCAGCATCCGGCAGCCGAGTAAGGCCGGGCGGCGCGAGCCGCCTTGCTACGCTGTCGCTGAAACCGCCCAGTTTCGACTGGGCGTTTTTTTTTATCCGTCGTTCATGCGCATGACGGGCTTGCAACGGCGCCTGCCGCAGGCCCGTCATGCGCGTGAACGGAACCCGTCCGGATGGCCAACGTTGCGCGATTCGCCGCGCGACTCGCGAGCGGGTTGTTAAAATCCGGGTCATCGTTTTGCCGTCCTCGTTCTCATTCATGTCCCGCGCCCTCGAAATCCTCGACGAAGTCTTTGGTTATCCCGCGTTTCGCGGCCAGCAGGGCGAGATCGTCGAGCACGTCGCCGGCGGCGGCGATTGCCTCGTGCTGATGCCGACGGGCGGCGGCAAGTCGCTGTGCTACCAGATTCCCGCGCTGCTGCGCCGCGAGGCCGGGCAGGGCGCCGGCATCGTCGTGTCGCCGCTGATCGCGCTGATGCAGGACCAGGTCGCCGCGCTGTCCGAAGTCGGCGTGCGCGCGGCCTATCTGAATTCGACACTGTCCGGCGCCGAGGCCGCAGCCACCGAGCGCGCGTTGCGCGAAGGCGAGATCGACCTGCTGTACGTCGCGCCCGAGCGGCTGATGACCGCGCGCTTTCTCGACCTGCTCGAGCGCGCGAAGATCGGCCTGTTCGCGATCGACGAAGCGCATTGCGTGTCGCAATGGGGGCATGACTTCCGCCCGGAATACATCCAGCTGTCGGTGTTGCACGAGCGCTTCCCGGCGGTGCCGCGCATTGCGCTGACGGCAACCGCCGATGCGATCACGCGCGACGAGATCGTCCACCGCCTCGCGCTCGATGACGCGCGCGTGTTCGTGTCGAGCTTCGACCGGCCGAACATCCGCTACCGGATCGTCGAGAAGGACAACGCGCGCGCGCAGCTGCTCGATTTCATCCGCGCCGAGCACACGAACGCGGACGGCACGACCGACGCCGGCGTCGTGTATTGCCTGTCGCGCCGCAAGGTCGAGGAAACCGCCGAATGGCTGAAGGCGCAGGGCGTGCGGGCGCTGCCGTATCACGCGGGCATGGAATTCGAGGTGCGCCAGAAGCACCAGGAAATGTTCCAGCGCGAAGAGGGCATCGTGATGTGCGCGACGATCGCGTTCGGGATGGGGATCGACAAGCCGGACGTGCGCTTCGTGGCCCACCTCGACCTGCCGAAGAGCGTCGAGGGCTATTACCAGGAAACCGGCCGCGCAGGCCGGGACGGCCTGCCGGCGAATGCGTGGATGGCGTACGGCCTCGGCGACGTCGTCCAGCAGCGCAAGATGATCGACGAGTCCGACGCGGACGATGCGCACAAGCGCGTGCAGTCGTCGAAGCTCGACGCGCTGCTCGGCCTGTGCGAGACGATCTCGTGCCGCCGTGTGCGCCTGCTGAACTATTTCGGCGAGGCGAGCCAGCCATGTGGCAACTGCGATACCTGCCTCGAGCCACCCGATTCGTGGGATGCCACCCGCGAGGCACAGATGGCGCTGTCGTGCGCGTTCCGCGCGCAACGCGCGAGCGGCTTCAACTTTGGCGCGAGCCACCTGATCGAAATTCTGCGCGGCAGTCGCAACGAGAAGATCCTGCAGCGCGGTCACGACACGCTCAGCACGTTCGGCATCGGCGCGTCATTGTCGGAGCCGGAATGGCGGGCGATCTTCCGGCAGCTCGTCGCGTACGGCTTGCTCGCCGTCGACCATGGCGGCTTCGGCGCGCTCGTGCTGACCGAGGCCGCGAAGCCCGTGTTGAAGGGTGAGGAAAAGGTCACGCTGCGGCGCTACGTGAAGCCGCAGCGCACGCGGCAGTCGTCGAGCCGCAGCGGCACGCGGGTCGATCCGACGGCCGGCATGGGCACGCGCGAGCGCGCGCGCTGGGACGCGCTACGCGCGTGGCGCGCGGAGACGGCCAAGTCCGACGGCGTGCCGGCCTACGTGATCTTTCACGATGCGACCCTCGCCGAGATCGCGCGCAACGCGCCGGAATCGATCGACGATCTGCGCCACATTCCGGGTATGGGCGTCCGCAAGCTCGAGCGCTTCGGCGACGAGATCATCGACGTCGTCGAATCCGCCTGACGACGGCTTTCGGGTGTGCCCGCGGTACCCGGCGCCAAGCCGGAAAATCACGCAACCCGTTGACTTGCTTGGTATTTCCGGAATATGATGCTAGGTTCCGGTTCTCGGTGGGACAGGTTGTGAGCGAAAGTTCGTGCCCGTTTTCCGGATCCGGAGGTCAATCGCACCTCGATTCTCGCTTTGCCCGAAATCGATGTGCGGATTTTGTTCAATTTCAGGAATAAACAATGCCAACCATCAACCAACTGGTTCGCAAAGGCCGTCAGTCGGAAACGACGAAGAGCAAGAGCCCGGCCCTGCAGGACTGCCCCCAGCGTCGCGGCGTGTGCACCCGTGTGTACACGACGACGCCGAAGAAGCCGAACTCGGCACTCCGTAAGGTCGCCAAGGTTCGTCTGACGAACGGCTTCGAAGTGATTTCGTACATCGGCGGTGAAGGCCACAACCTGCAGGAACACTCGGTTGTGCTGATCCGCGGCGGCCGTGTGAAGGACTTGCCGGGTGTGCGTTACCACATGGTTCGCGGCTCGCTGGATACCCAGGGCGTCAAGGACCGTAAGCAAGCGCGCTCGAAGTACGGCGCGAAGCGTGCAAAGGCTGCCAAGTAAGCAGTTTTTGATCAGGGATCGCCTCATGGCGGTCAAGGCGGGAGTGCCGGATTGCCGGTGCTGTCGAGTAAGTGGTCACCCGGCCAAGCTGGTTAGTCGTGAAGATGTGATCGGGTTTGTTGGTGGCCGCGGAGCTGGATGCAGCTCCAACTGAACAAGTAAAGGAAGAATCATGCCGCGTCGTCGCGAAGTCCCCAAGCGGGAAGTGTTGCCGGATCCGAAGTTCGGCAACGTTGATGTTGCCAAGTTCATGAACATGCTGATGCTGTCCGGCAAGAAGTCGGTCGCAGAGCGCATCGTTTATGGCGCATTCGAACAGATCCAGACCAAGGGTGGCAAGGACCCGCTGGAAGTGTTCACGGTTGCGCTCAACAACGTGAAGCCGGTGGTCGAAGTGAAGAGCCGTCGCGTTGGTGGTGCCAACTATCAGGTTCCGGTCGAAGTGCGTCCGTCGCGTCGTATGGCATTGGCGATGCGCTGGTTGCGTGAGGCTGCGAAGAAGCGCAGCGAGAAGTCGATGGCTCTGCGCCTGGCAGGTGAGCTCTCCGAAGCGGCTGAAGGCCGCGGCGGCGCGATGAAGAAGCGCGATGAGGTTCACCGCATGGCGGAAGCCAACCGCGCGTTCTCGCATTTCCGTTTCTAAGCGCCAGGCTGGGCTTTTAGCGGAAAAAAATTCCGGGCGGGTGCGCTTTTCGAGCGCCTCGCCCGTTTGTGTTGAGGCGAGATGCGACAGGGTCGCATCGCGTCAATCCAGTAGAGGATCAAAGTGGCTCGCAAGACTCCTATCGAGCGCTACCGCAATATCGGTATTAGCGCTCACATCGACGCCGGCAAGACGACGACGACCGAGCGCATTCTGTTTTACACCGGTGTTAACCACAAGATCGGTGAAGTTCACGACGGCGCTGCCACGATGGACTGGATGGAGCAGGAACAGGAGCGTGGCATCACGATCACGTCCGCTGCTACCACGGCCTTCTGGAAGGGCATGGGCGGCAACTATCCGGAACACCGCATCAACATCATCGACACCCCGGGCCACGTCGACTTCACGATCGAAGTGGAGCGTTCGATGCGCGTGCTCGACGGCGCGTGCATGGTGTACTGCGCAGTGGGCGGCGTGCAGCCGCAGTCCGAAACGGTTTGGCGCCAGGCGAACAAGTACAAGGTGCCGCGTCTCGCGTTCGTCAACAAGATGGACCGTACCGGCGCGAACTTCTTCAAGGTCTACGACCAGCTCCGTCTGCGCCTGAAGGCGAACCCGGTTCCGGTCGTGGTGCCGATCGGCGCGGAAGAAAACTTCAAGGGCGTGGTCGACCTCATCAAGATGAAGGCGATCGTTTGGGACGAGGCGTCCCAGGGCACGAAGTTCGACTATGTCGACATCCCGGCTGAACTCGTCGACACGTGCAACGAGTGGCGCGAGAAGATGGTCGAGTCCGCTGCTGAAGCGAACGAAGACCTGATGGAAAAGTACCTCGGCGGCGAAGAGCTGTCGGAGGCTGAAATCATCAAGGCGCTGCGCGACCGTACGATCGCGTGCGAAATCCAGCCGATGCTGTGCGGCACCGCGTTCAAGAACAAGGGCGTGCAGCGCATGCTCGACGCCGTGATCGACTTCCTGCCGTCGCCGGTCGATATTCCGCCGGTTACGGGTGAACTCGAAAACGGCGAGAAGACGGAACGTCGTGCTGCCGACGACGAGAAGTTCGCGGCACTCGCGTTCAAGATCATGACCGACCCGTTCGTCGGCCAGCTGATCTTCTTCCGTGTGTACTCGGGCGTCGTCAATTCGGGCGATACGCTGCTCAACGCGACCAAGGACAAGAAGGAACGTCTCGGCCGTATTCTGCAGATGCACGCGAACCAGCGTGAAGAAATCAAGGAAGTCCGCGCAGGCGACATCGCCGCTGCGGTCGGCCTGAAGGAAGCGACCACGGGCGACACGCTGTGCGATCCGGCACACCCGATCGTGCTCGAGCGCATGATTTTCCCGGAGCCGGTGATTTCGCAGGCTGTCGAGCCGAAGACCAAGGCTGACCAGGAAAAGATGGGCCTCGCGCTCAACCGCCTGGCACAGGAAGACCCGTCGTTCCGCGTGCAAACGGACGAAGAGTCGGGCCAGACCATCATTTCGGGCATGGGCGAGCTCCACCTCGAAATTCTGGTCGACCGGATGAAGCGTGAGTTCGGCGTCGAAGCGACCGTCGGCAAGCCGCAGGTTGCGTACCGCGAAACCATTCGCAAGTCGGCATCGGATGTCGAAGGCAAGTTCGTCAAGCAGTCGGGCGGCCGCGGCCAGTATGGCCACGCTGTCATTACGCTCGAGCGCAGCGAGCAAGGCAAGGGTTACGAGTTCGTCGACGCGATCAAGGGTGGTGTGATCCCGCGCGAATTCATTCCTTCGGTCGACAAGGGTATCCAGGAAACGCTGAAGAGCGGCGTGATGGCCGGCTTCCCGGTGGTCGACGTCAAGGTCACGCTGACGTTCGGTTCGTACCACGACGTCGACTCGAACGAAAATGCGTTCCGCATGGCCGGTTCGATGGCGTTCAAGGAAGCAATGCGCCGCGCCGACCCGGTTCTGCTCGAGCCGATGATGGCCGTGGAAGTGGAAACGCCCGAGGACTACATGGGCAACGTGATGGGCGACCTGTCGGGCCGTCGCGGCATCGTTCAGGGCATGGACGACATGGTCGGCGGCGGCAAGATCGTCCGCGCGGAAGTTCCGCTGTCGGAAATGTTCGGCTACTCGACGTCGCTGCGCTCGCTGACGCAAGGTCGTGCAACGTACACGATGGAGTTCAAGCACTACGCTGAAGCTCCGAAGAACGTTGCCGACGCGATCATCAGCGCGAAGTCGAAGTAAATCAGCAGCTACCAACCGATTATTTTTTGAAAGAAGAGAATCATGGCAAAAGGTAAATTTGAGCGGACCAAGCCGCACGTGAACGTTGGTACGATCGGTCACGTTGACCACGGCAAGACGACGCTGACGGCAGCGATCACGACGGTGCTGACGAAGAAGTTCGGCGGCGAAGCGAAGGCATACGACCAGATCGACGCGGCACCGGAAGAAAAGGCGCGCGGCATCACGATCAACACCGCACACGTCGAGTACGAAACGGCTAACCGCCACTACGCACACGTCGACTGCCCGGGCCACGCTGACTATGTGAAGAACATGATCACGGGCGCGGCGCAGATGGACGGCGCGATCCTGGTTTGCTCGGCAGCAGACGGCCCGATGCCGCAAACGCGTGAGCACATCCTGCTGGCACGTCAGGTTGGCGTTCCGTACATCATCGTGTTCCTGAACAAGTGCGACATGGTGGACGACGCTGAACTGCTCGAGCTGGTCGAGATGGAAGTTCGCGAACTCCTGTCGAAGTACGACTTCCCGGGCGACGACACCCCGATCGTGAAGGGTTCGGCGAAGCTGGCGCTGGAAGGCGACACGGGCGAGCTGGGCGAAGTGGCGATCATGAACCTGGCCGACGCACTGGACACGTACATCCCGACGCCGGAGCGCGCGGTTGACGGTGCGTTCCTGATGCCGGTGGAAGACGTGTTCTCGATCTCGGGTCGCGGCACGGTGGTGACGGGTCGCGTCGAGCGCGGCATCGTGAAGGTCGGCGAAGAAATCGAAATCGTCGGTATCAAGCCGACGGTGAAGACGACCTGCACGGGCGTGGAAATGTTCCGCAAGCTGCTGGACCAGGGTCAGGCAGGCGACAACGTCGGTATCCTGCTGCGCGGCACGAAGCGTGAAGACGTGGAGCGTGGCCAGGTTCTGGCGAAGCCGGGTTCGATCACGCCGCACACGCACTTCACGGCTGAAGTGTACGTGCTGAGCAAGGACGAAGGCGGCCGTCACACGCCGTTCTTCAACAACTACCGTCCGCAGTTCTACTTCCGTACGACGGACGTGACGGGCTCGATCGAGCTGCCGAAGGACAAGGAAATGGTGATGCCGGGCGACAACGTGTCGATCACGGTGAAGCTGATTGCGCCGATCGCGATGGAAGAAGGTCTGCGCTTTGCAATCCGCGAAGGCGGCCGCACCGTCGGTGCTGGCGTCGTCGCCAAGATCATCGAGTAATATCGACGATCCGCCGAGTGGTGTATCATTCGGCGTCTGGTAGTGCCCGGGACCGGGCGCCCACCCTCAGTGGGGGCCCGGTCTTACGTTCTTTTATTGATCTGGCGATGCAATATCGCCTCGCTCTTTTCAAGGAATTGTCATGCAGCAACAAAAAATCCGCATTCGTCTGAAGGCTTTCGACTATCGTCTGATCGATCAATCGGCTGCCGAAATCGTCGACACGGCGAAGCGGACTGGCGCAATCGTCCGTGGCCCGGTGCCGCTGCCGACGCGCATCCAGCGTTTTGACATCCTGCGTTCGCCGCACGTCAACAAGACGTCGCGCGATCAGCTCGAAATCCGTACCCACCAGCGCCTGATGGACATCGTCGATCCGACCGACAAGACGGTCGACGCGCTGATGAAGCTCGACCTGCCGGCTGGCGTCGACGTGGAAATCAAGCTGCAGTAAGGCTTCCAGCGCCGCCCGGCCTGTCGGACGGCGCTAAGTCATTGATTGCTTGCGGAAAACGAACGGCCCGGCTATAATGCTTGGCTTTTCGCGTATTCGCGTAAAAAAGTCGGGCCTTGCGTGCCCGGCATTTTGTAAATCAGCCCCGACCAATCGCAGTCGGGAATGGAGAAAACGATGAGCCTTGGACTCGTAGGTCGCAAGGTTGGTATGACCCGTATCTTCACGGCTGAAGGGGATTCGATTCCCGTCACCGTGCTGGACGTGTCGGACAACCGCGTGACGCAGATCAAGACTGTTGAAACCGACGGCTACACGGCCGTGCAGGTTGCATTCGGCTCCCGTCGTGCATCGCGCGTGACGAAGCCGCTGGCAGGTCATCTTGCCAAAGCCGGTGTCGAAGCCGGTGAAATCCTCAAGGAATTCCGCATCGATGCGGCCAAGGCAGCTGAGCTGTCGAACGGCGCTATCGTTGGTCCGGACCTGTTCGAAGTGGGCCAGAAGGTCGACGTGCAAGGCGTGTCGATCGGTAAGGGCTACGCAGGTACGATCAAGCGTTACAACTTCTCGTCGGGCCGTGCCACGCACGGTAACTCGCGCTCGCACAACGTGCCGGGCTCGATCGGTATGGCGCAGGATCCGGGTCGTGTTTTCCCGGGTAAGCGCATGACGGGTCACATGGGTGACGAGACGGTGACGGTTCAGAATCTCGAAATCGCTCGTATCGACGCAGAGCGCAAGCTGCTGCTGGTCAAGGGCGCGATTCCGGGTGCGAAGGGCGGCAAGGTTTTCGTGACGCCGGCCGTGAAGACCAAGGGGGCGAAATAATGGAACTCAAGCTCCTGAACGCAAATGGTCAGGAAGGTGCAGTGGTTAACGCGTCGGACGTCGTGTTCGGCCGTGACTACAACGAAGCACTGATCCACCAGGTCGTCGTTGCTTACCAGGCGAACGCTCGCCAGGGTAACCGCGCGCAGAAGGATCGTGAGCAAGTCAAGCACACGACCAAGAAGCCGTGGCGCCAGAAGGGTACGGGCCGTGCTCGTGCCGGTATGTCGTCGAGCCCGCTGTGGCGTGGCGGCGGCCGTATCTTCCCGAACTCGCCGGAAGAAAACTTCTCGCACAAGGTCAACAAGAAGATGCATCGCGCAGGTCTCTGCTCGATCTTCTCGCAGCTGGCCCGCGAAGGCCGTCTGTCGGTCGTCGAGGACATCGTTCTCGAAGCGCCGAAGACCAAGCTGCTGGCTGAAAAATTCAAGGCCATGGGTCTCGAATCCGTGTTGATCATCACCGACACGGTCGACGAAAACCTGTACCTGGCTTCGCGCAACCTGCCGCACGTGGCAGTTGTCGAGCCGCGCTACGCTGACCCGCTGTCGCTGATCTACTTCAAGAAAGTGCTGGTCACGAAGGCTGCGGTCGCCCAGATCGAGGAGTTGCTGTCATGAGCGAGATTCGCAAGAACGATCATCGTTTGATGCAGGTCCTGCTCGCACCGGTGATCTCGGAAAAGGCGACGCTGGTTGCCGACAAGAACGAGCAAGTCGTGTTCGAAGTCGCACCGGATGCCACGAAGCAGGAAGTGAAGGCGGCTGTCGAGCTGCTGTTCAAGGTTGAAGTTGATTCCGTCAACGTGCTGGTTCAGAAGGGCAAGCAAAAGCGCTTCGGCCGTTCGATGGGCCGCCGCAAGGACGTGAAGAAGGCGTACGTTTGCCTGAAGCCCGGCCAGGAAATCAACTTTGAAGCGGAGGCCAAGTAATCATGGCAATCGTGAAAGTTAAACCGACTTCGCCGGGTCGCCGCGCGATGGTCAAGGTGGTCAACAAGAATCTGCACAAGGGCAAGCCGCATGCGGCACTGCTCGACACGCAGAGCTCGACCGCCGGCCGTAACAACAACGGTCACATCACCACCCGCCACAAGGGCGGTGGTCACAAGCAGCACTACCGTATCGTCGATTTCCGTCGCACGAAGGACGGCATCCCGGCAAAGGTCGAGCGTCTCGAGTACGACCCGAACCGCAGCGCGAACATCGCGCTGGTGCTGTACGCAGACGGCGAGCGTCGCTACATCATCGCGCCGAAGGGCGTGACGGTTGGCCAGCAGCTGATGTCGGGCTCGGAAGCGCCGATCCGTGCAGGTAACACGCTGCCGATCCGCAACATTCCGGTCGGTACGACGATCCACTGCATCGAGATGCTGCCGGGCAAGGGCGCGCAAATGGCGCGTTCGGCCGGTACGTCGGCCATGCTGCTGGCACGCGAAGGCGTCTACGCGCAGGTTCGTCTGCGTTCGGGCGAAATCCGCCGCGTGCACATCGAGTGCCGTGCAACGATCGGTGAAGTGGGCAACGAAGAGCACAGCCTCCGCCAGATCGGCAAGGCAGGCGCGAACCGCTGGCGCGGTATCCGCCCGACGGTGCGTGGCGTTGCAATGAACCCGGTTGATCACCCGCACGGTGGTGGTGAGGGCAAGACGGCTGCAGGTCGCGACCCGGTGAGCCCGTGGGGCACGCCGACGAAGGGTTACCGCACCCGCAGCAACAAGCGCACGACGACGATGATCGTCCAGCGCCGTCACAAGCGTTAAGGAGTAGGCAATGGCACGTTCTGTTAAAAAAGGTCCGTTCTGCGACGCCCATTTGCTGAAGAAAGTTGAGGCGGCTGCAGCTTCGCGTGACAAGAAGCCGATCAAGACCTGGTCGCGTCGTTCGACGATTCTGCCGGATTTCATCGGCCTGACGATCGCTGTTCACAACGGCCGTCAACACGTTCCGGTGTACATCTCGGAAAACATGGTCGGCCACAAGCTTGGCGAGTTCGCACTGACCCGTACGTTCAAGGGTCACGCGGCCGACAAGAAGGCCAAGAAATAAGGGGCAATCAAGATGGAAGTGAAAGCAATTCATCGCGGTGCCCGCATCTCGGCGCAGAAGACGCGCCTTGTGGCTGACCAGATCCGCGGTTTGCCGGTCGACAAGGCGCTGAACGTTCTGACGTTCTCGCCGAAGAAGGCGGCTGGCATCGTGAAGAAGGTTGTGCTGTCGGCAATCGCGAATGCGGAGCACAACGAAGGCGCTGATATCGACGAGCTCAAGATCAAGAGCATCTACGTCGACAAGGCTGCATCGCTCAAGCGGTTCACCGCGCGCGCCAAGGGCCGCGGCAACCGCATCGAGAAGCAATCCTGTCACATCACTGTGACGGTCGGGAATTAAGGAGCCATACGATGGGACAGAAAATTCATCCGACTGGCTTCCGCCTGGCTGTCAGCCGCAATTGGGCTTCGCGTTGGTACGCGAACAACAACAATTTCGCGGCGATGTTGCAGGAAGACATCGGTGTTCGTGAATACCTGAAGAAGAAGCTGAAGAACGCTTCGGTCGGTCGCGTCGTCATCGAGCGCCCGGCAAAGAATGCGCGCATCACGATTTTCAGCTCGCGTCCGGGTGTCGTCATCGGCAAGAAGGGTGAGGATATCGAACTGCTGAAGACGGAACTGCAACGCCGCATGGGCGTTCCGGTTCACGTCAACATCGAAGAGATCCGCAAGCCGGAAACCGATGCTCAGCTGATCGCTGACTCGATCACGCAACAGCTCGAGCGCCGGATCATGTTCCGTCGCGCGATGAAGCGTGCGATGCAGAACGCGATGCGTCTGGGTGCCCAGGGCATCAAGATCATGAGCGCCGGCCGTCTGAACGGTATCGAAATCGCTCGTACGGAGTGGTATCGCGAAGGTCGCGTGCCGCTTCACACGCTGCGTGCCGATATCGACTACGCGACCTCGGAAGCGAAGACGACCTACGGGATCATCGGCGTCAAGGTGTGGGTTTACAAGGGCGATACCCTTGGCCGCAACGACGCACCGGTGGTGGAAGAAGTAGCCGAAGACAAGCGTCCGCGTCGCAATGCGCGTCCGGGCGACCGTCGTCCGCGCCGTGATGGCGAAGGCGGCGCTCCGGGTGCTCGCCGTGGCGCACCGCGCCGTGGCGCCGGCAAGCCGGAAGACGGCAAGACTGGAGAATAACGATGCTGCAACCGAAACGCAGGAAGTATCGCAAAGAGCAGAAGGGTCGTAACACCGGCAAGGCGACGCGCGGCAACGCAGTGTCGTTCGGTGACTTCGGCCTGAAGGCGATCGGTCGCGGCCGTTTGACCGCGCGTCAAATTGAAGCGGCGCGTCGTGCCATGACGCGTCACATCAAGCGTGGCGGCCGCATCTGGATCCGTATCTTCCCGGACAAGCCGATCTCGCAAAAGCCGGCGGAAGTGCGTATGGGTAACGGTAAGGGTAACCCTGAGTACTACGTCGCAGAGATCCAGCCGGGCAAGATGCTGTATGAAATGGACGGCGTTACCGAAGAACTGGCACGCGAAGCGTTCCGTCTGGCTGCAGCGAAGCTGCCGCTGAAGACGGCATTCATCGTGCGTCAGCTCGGCGCCTAAGGAGAAAACATGAAGGCTTCCGAACTTCTCCAGAAAGACCAGGCCGCGCTCAACAAGGAGCTGGCGGACCTGCTGAAGGCGCAATTCGGCCTGCGCATGCAACTCGCGACCCAGCAGCTCACGAACACGAGCCAGCTGAAGAAGGTTCGTCGCGACATCGCACGTGTGCGGACCGTCATGACTCAGAAGGCGAACCAGAAATGAACGATAGCGTGAAAACCTCGCTGAAGCGGACGCTGGTCGGTCGGGTCGTCAGCAACAAGATGGACAAGACCGTCACCGTGCTGATCGAGCACCGCGTCAAGCACCCGATCTACGGCAAGTATGTCGTGCGCTCGAAGAAGTACCACGCGCACGATGAAGCGAACACCTGCAACGAAGGCGATCTCGTCGAAATCCAGGAAACCCGTCCTGTTTCGAAGACGAAGGCCTGGGCGGTGTCGCGTCTCGTCGAGGCAGCCCGCGTGATCTAAGCGGGCAGGCAGTAGGCAGTAACAGGCACTTCGGCAACGAAGTGCCTGAAATCGCAAAGTTTTTGCTTGCGCGACCGGGATTATTTGTTATAATCTCGGTCTTCCCTCTTTATGGGAGCCCCGTCGCGGGCGAAATTGGTGGGGGAAGCGGACAGGCGCCAGCCTGCTCCGAAAGATTCACCGAATTGCGATGGCGGGTTTCGTTTGCCGTCGCTGCTGTTCCAACCCAAGCAGCCGATTGGCTGACGGGACCAAGACTGACCGTATGCATCATGGTGGTGCATCCGGATTAAGTTGGGAAAGACAAACCATGATCCAGACCGAATCTCGGCTTGAAGTAGCCGACAACACGGGTGCGCGTGAAGTCATGTGCATCAAGGTGCTCGGCGGCTCGAAGCGTCGTTATGCCAGCATTGGCGACATCATCAAGGTGAGCGTCAAAGAGGCAACGCCGCGCGGGCGTGTGAAGAAAGGCGAAATCTACAACGCCGTGGTGGTCCGCACCGCCAAGGGCGTGCGCCGTCAAGACGGCTCGCTGATCAAGTTCGACGGCAACGCCGCTGTGCTTTTGAATAACAAGCTCGAGCCGATCGGCACCCGTATCTTCGGGCCGGTCACGCGTGAGCTGCGTAGCGAACGATTCATGAAGATCGTTTCGCTGGCGCCGGAAGTGCTGTAAGGAGTCGCGATGAACAAGATTCGCAAAGGTGACGAAGTCATCATCGTCGCAGGCAAGGACAAGGGCAAGCGCGGTGTCGTGCTGGCCGTCGGTGCCGAGCATGTGACGGTTGAAGGTATCAATCTCGTCAAGAAGCATGTGAAGCCCAACCCGATGAAGGGTACGACGGGTGGCGTGGAAGCGAAGACGATGCCCCTGCACATCTCGAACGTCGCCCTGGTCGACGCGAATGGCAAGGCGTCGCGTGTTGGCATCAAGGTCGAGGAAGGCAAGAAGGTTCGCTTCCTGAAGACGACCGGTGCCGTACTGAGCGCCTGACGCAGCGGAGTAAAAAATGGCTCGTTTTCAAGAGTTTTACAAAGAAAAGGTTGTGCCCGGCCTGATCGAGAAGTTCGGTTACAAGTCGGTCATGGAAGTGCCGCGCATCACCAAGATCACGCTGAACATGGGTCTTGGCGAAGCTGTCGCTGACAAGAAGATCATCGAGAACGCCGTTGGCGACCTCACGAAGATCGCCGGCCAGAAGCCGGTCGTCACGAAGGCACGCAAGGCAATCGCAGGCTTCAAGATCCGCCAGGGTTACCCGATCGGCGCGATGGTGACGCTGCGTGGCCGCGCGATGTACGAATTCCTCGACCGCTTCGTGACCGTTGCCCTGCCCCGCGTGCGTGACTTCCGCGGTGTGTCGGGTCGTGCTTTCGATGGCCGTGGCAATTACAACATCGGTGTGAAAGAGCAGATCATTTTCCCCGAAATCGATTACGACAAGATCGACGCGCTGCGTGGGCTGAACATCAGCATCACGACGACCGCGAAGACCGACGACGAAGCGAAGGCACTGCTCGCCAGCTTCAAGTTCCCGTTCAGAAACTGAGGTTACCGTGGCTAAACTGGCACTGATCGAACGTGAAAAGAAGCGCGCCCGCCTGGTCGCGAAGTTCGCAGCAAAGCGCGAAGCGCTGAAGGCGATCATCGAAGACCAAAGCAAGTCGGAAGAAGAGCGCTACGAAGCACGCCTGGAGCTGCAGCAACTGCCCCGCAACGCAAACCCGACCCGCCAGCGTAACCGCTGCGCGATTACGGGCCGTCCGCGTGGCACGTTCCGTAAATTCGGCCTCGCGCGCAACAAGATTCGTGAAATCGCATTCCGTGGCGAGATTCCTGGCCTGACCAAGGCGAGCTGGTAATAGGAGAAACGTAAATGAGCATGAGTGATCCTATCGCCGATATGCTGACTCGCATCCGCAACGGGCAGATGGTCGAGAAGGTATCGGTGTCGATGCCCTCGTCGAAAGTCAAGGTTGCAATCGCGCAAGTCCTGAAAGACGAAGGCTATATCGACGATTTCGCCGTGAAGGCGGAAGGTGCGAAGTCCGAACTGAATATCGCGCTGAAGTACTACGCTGGCCGTCCGGTCATCGAACGCATCGAACGCGTGTCGAAGCCTGGCCTGCGCGTGTACCGCGGCCGTAACGACATTCCGCAGGTCATGAATGGCCTCGGTGTGGCAATCGTGTCGACGCCGAAGGGCGTGATGACCGACCGCAAGGCGCGCGCTACGGGCGTCGGCGGCGAAGTCATCTGCTACGTCGCTTAAAGCCGAGGAGAGAGAAACATGTCTCGAGTAGGTAAGAGCCCGATCGCGCTGCAAGGCGCGGAAGTCAAGCTGGCTGACGGTGCGATCACCGTCAAGGGCCCGCTGGGCACCATCACGCAAGCGGTCAACCCGCTCGTGAACGTGGCGAACAACGACGGCACGCTGAATCTGTCGCCGGCGGACGAAAGCCGCGAAGCAAATGCACTGTCGGGCACGATGCGCGCGCTGATCGCGAACATGGTGCACGGCGTGACCAAGGGTTTCGAGCGCAAGCTGACGCTGGTTGGCGTCGGTTATCGTGCGCAAGCGCAAGGCGACAAGCTGAATCTGTCGCTGGGTTTCTCGCACCCGGTGGTGCACCAGATGCCGGAAGGCATCAAGGCTGAAACCCCGACGCAAACCGAAATCGTGATCAAGGGGATCAACAAGCAACAAGTCGGTCAAGTGGCAGCGGAAGTCCGCGGCTACCGTCCGCCGGAGCCCTACAAGGGCAAGGGTGTGCGCTATTCCGACGAGGTTGTGATCCTCAAAGAAACGAAGAAGAAGTAAGGGTGCGCAATCATGGATAAGACTCAATCTCGCCTGCGCCGCGCTCGCCAGACGCGTATCAAGATCGCTGAGCTGCAGGTCGCGCGTCTCGCCGTGCATCGCACGAACACGCACATCTACGCTCAAGTGTTCTCGCCCTGCGGCACCAAGGTGCTGGCCAGCGCGTCGACGCTCGAAGCAGAGGTGCGCGCAGAGCTCGCCGACAAGTCGGGCAAGGGTGGCAACGTTGCTGCTGCGACGCTGATCGGCAAGCGTATTGCCGAGAAGGCCAAGGCCGCCGGCATCGAATCCGTCGCCTTCGACCGCTCGGGCTTCCGCTACCACGGCCGCGTCAAGGCGCTGGCCGAGGCAGCTCGCGAAGCTGGGCTCAAGTTCTAAGGAAGGAATTCGTCATGGCAAAGATGCAAGCGAAAGTTCAGGCTGACGAGCGCGACGACGGCCTTCGTGAAAAGATGATTTCGGTCAACCGCGTGACCAAGGTCGTGAAGGGTGGCCGTATTCTCGGCTTCGCCGCACTGACCGTGGTTGGCGACGGCGATGGCCGCATCGGTATGGGCAAGGGCAAGGCGAAGGAAGTGCCGGTTGCCGTCCAGAAGGCAATGGAACAAGCTCGCCGCAACATGTTCAAGGTGCCGCTCAAGAACGGCACGCTGCAGCACGAAGTGCACGGCAAGCACGGCGCATCCGCTGTCCTCCTCGCTCCGGCGAAGGCAGGTACGGGCGTGATCGCCGGCGGCCCGATGCGCGCAGTGTTCGACGTGATGGGCGTTCAGAACGTCGTGGCCAAGAGCCACGGTTCGACGAACCCGTACAACCTCGTCCGTGCGACGCTGGACGGCCTGCGCAAGCAGTCCACCCCGGCAGACATCGCGGCGAAGCGCGGCAAGTCCGTCGAAGATATTTTGGGCTAAGCCCGGGTGGTCACCATGTCTGAAAAAACTGTCAAGGTTCAGCTCGTAAAGAGCCTGATCGGGACCCGCGAATCGCACCGCGCGACCGTGCGTGGCCTGGGCCTGCGCCGACTCAACTCGGTCAGCGAGCTGCAGGACACGCCGGCGGTCCGCGGCATGATCAACAAGGTCTCGTACCTCGTTAAGGTCATCGCGTAAGCGGCCCTACGGATCAAGGAGTTGATATGGAATTGAATAACCTGAAGCCGGCCGCTGGCGCCAAGCACGCCAAGCGTCGCGTCGGCCGCGGCATCGGTTCGGGCCTCGGCAAGACGGCTGGCCGTGGTCACAAGGGTCAGAAATCGCGTTCGGGCGGCTTTCACAAGGTCGGCTTCGAAGGCGGTCAGATGCCGCTGCAACGTCGTCTGCCGAAGCGCGGCTTCACGTCGCTGACGAAGGAATTCGTCGGTGAAGTGCGTCTGGGCGACCTCGAGAAGCTGCCGGTCGATGAAGTCGATCTGCTCGCACTGAAGCAAGCCGGCCTGGTCGGCGAGCTGACGAAGAGCGCAAAGATCATCGCGACGGGCGAACT
The DNA here is from genome assembly GCF_017104785.1 of Burkholderia sp. Ac-20353. Lineage (NCBI taxonomy): Bacteria > Pseudomonadati > Pseudomonadota > Betaproteobacteria > Burkholderiales > Burkholderiaceae > Burkholderia > Burkholderia sp. Ac-20353. The sequence continues at coordinate 31,990 of NZ_JAAGPL010000060.1, forward strand.
GAAGCGCAAAATCGTCGTGAAGGGTCTCGGCGCCACCAAGGGTGCGCGCGCAGCGATCGAAGCGGCTGGCGGTTCGTTTGCCGAGTGACACGCCTAGCGCGTCGTCTCTAGCATTTGCATCGGAGAAAGTACTTGGCTAACAGCCCGAGTCTTGCAAAACCCGGTCGAAGCACGGCGAAGTTCGGCGATCTGCGCCGGCGTGCAATGTTCTTGCTGCTGGCGCTGATCGTCTATCGCATCGGCGCGCACATTCCCGTGCCCGGCATCGATCCGGATCAACTGGCGAAGCTGTTCCAGAGCCAGGCGGGCGGCATCCTTGGCATGTTCAACATGTTCTCGGGTGGCGCGCTTTCCCGCTTCACGATCTTCGCGCTGGGGATCATGCCGTACATCTCGGCGTCGATCATCATGCAGTTGCTGGCGATCGTGTCGCCGCAGCTCGAAGCGCTGAAGAAGGAAGGGCAGGCTGGGCAACGGAAGATCACGCAGTACACGCGGTATTTCACCGTGGTGCTCGCGACCTTCCAGGCGTTCGGTATCGCGGCCGCGCTGGAGAACCAGCCTGGTCTCGTCATCGATCCCGGCATGCTGTTCCGGCTGACGACGGTCGTGACGCTGGTGACCGGCACGATGTTCCTGATGTGGCTGGGTGAGCAGATCACCGAGCGAGGTCTGGGCAACGGTATCTCGATCATCATCTTCGGCGGGATTGCAGCAGGGTTCCCGAATGCCGTCGGTGGGTTGTTCGAGCTGGTGCGTACGGGTTCGATGAGCATCATTTCGGCGATCATCATCGTCGTCCTGATTGCCGCGGTGACTTACCTGGTCGTGTTCATCGAACGCGGTCAGCGCAAGATCCTCGTGAATTACGCGAAGCGCCAGGTCGGCAACAAGATCTACGGCGGGCAGTCGTCCCACCTGCCGCTGAAGCTGAACATGTCGGGCGTGATTCCGCCGATCTTCGCGTCGTCGATCATCCTGTTCCCGGCAACGATTCTCGGCTGGTTCAGCACGGGTCAGCCGTCGGGAAGCTGGTTCTCCAATACGCTGCATGGCGTGGCGGAGGCGCTGAAGCCGGGCCAGCCGGTCTATGTGCTGCTGTACACGCTGGCAATCGTGTTTTTCTGCTTCTTCTACACCGCACTGGTGTTCAACAGCAGGGAAACCGCGGACAACCTGAAGAAGAGCGGCGCGTTCGTGCCGGGCATCCGTCCTGGTGAGCAGACCGCACGATATATCGACCGCATCCTCACGCGTCTGACGCTGGCCGGTGCGATCTACATCGTCTTCGTGTGTCTGCTGCCGGAATTCCTGGTGCTGCGCTGGAACGTGCCGTTTTATTTTGGTGGAACGTCGCTGCTGATCATTGTCGTCGTCACGATGGACTTCATGGCGCAGGTGCAGTCGTACGTTATGTCGCAACAGTATGAGTCGCTGCTCAAGAAGGCCAACTTCAAGGGCGGCAACGTCCCAACGCGTTAAAAAGGACCTATGGCCAAGGACGATGTAATCCAGATGCAGGGTGAGGTGATCGAAAACCTCCCGAATGCGACCTTCCGTGTGAAGCTGGAAAACGGCCATGTCGTGTTGGGGCACATCTCCGGAAAAATGCGGATGCACTACATCCGCATTCTCCCGGGCGACAAGGTGACGGTTGAATTGACGCCTTACGATCTGTCTCGTGCGCGGATCGTGTTCCGGGCGAAGTGATTTGAAAAAAGGGTAATATCATGAAAGTGATGGCATCGGTTAAGCGCATTTGCCGCAATTGCAAGATCATCAAGCGCAAAGGCGTCGTTCGCGTGATCTGCAGCTCGGATCCGCGCCACAAGCAGCGCCAAGGCTGACCGCGCGTTTGTTTGCGCTTTTTGTTTGAGGAAAAACAATGGCTCGTATCGCAGGGGTTAACGTCCCGAATCACCAGCATACCGAAATTGGCCTGACGGCTATCTTCGGTATCGGCCGCACCCGTTCGCGCAGCATCTGCGTGGCAGCTGGCGTCGATTTTTCGAAGAAGGTCAAAGATCTGACCGACGCAGACCTTGAAAAGCTGCGTGAAGAAGTAGGCAAGTTTGTCGTCGAAGGCGATCTGCGCCGTGAAGTGACGATGAACATCAAGCGCCTGATGGATCTCGGCTGCTACCGTGGCGTTCGCCATCGCAAGGGCCTGCCGATGCGCGGTCAGCGTACGCGTACGAACGCACGTACCCGCAAGGGTCCGCGTCGTGCAGCGCAAGCGCTGAAGAAGTAAGCGGAACTGACAGTTACAGGAAAACGTAATGGCTAAGGCTTCGAACACCGCGGCGCAACGCGTTCGCAAGAAGGTCAAGAAGAACGTCGCTGAAGGCGTGGTTCACGTTCACGCGTCGTTCAACAACACGATCATCACGATCACCGATCGCCAGGGCAATGCACTGGCATGGGCGACGTCGGGCGGCCAGGGCTTCAAGGGCTCGCGCAAGTCGACGCCGTTCGCTGCTCAGGTTGCTGCTGAGTCGGCCGGTCGCGTGGCGATGGAATATGGCGTGAAGAATCTGGAAGTGCGGATCAAGGGCCCGGGCCCGGGTCGTGAGTCGGCAGTGCGCGCACTGCACGGCCTCGGCATCAAGATCACCGCGATTTCGGATGTCACTCCGGTTCCGCACAACGGCTGCCGTCCGCCGAAGCGTCGCCGCATCTAACGATGTGCTGGCGCAATGCCTGTCGCCGCTTAGCGTCGACGGGCTGTGCTTTTTTGATTGACTAAGCCCACCGTTCGCCCCAAAGGGCGCGAACTAGCGCGGATTCCGATCCGCGTGAGTGATTGATAAAGGAATGCAAAGTGGCACGTTATATCGGCCCCAAGGCCAAGCTGTCCCGCCGTGAAGGCACCGACCTGTTCCTGAAGAGCGCGCGTCGCTCGCTCGCCGACAAGTGCAAGCTCGACAGCAAGCCCGGCCAGCACGGCCGCATCTCGGGCGCACGTACGTCCGACTACGGCACGCAGCTGCGTGAGAAGCAAAAGGTCAAGCGCATCTACGGCGTGCTGGAGCGTCAGTTCCGCCGCTACTTCGCTGAAGCCGACCGCCGCAAGGGCAACACGGGTGAAAACCTGCTGCAACTGCTCGAGTCGCGCCTCGACAACGTCGTGTATCGCATGGGCTTCGGCTCGACCCGCGCTGAAGCGCGTCAGCTGGTGAGCCACAAGTCGATCACCGTGAACGGCGTCGTCGCGAACGTCCCGTCGCAGCAAGTGAAGGCAGGCGACGTGGTCTCGATCCGCGAAAAGGCGAAGAAGCAGGCGCGTATCGTCGAAGCACTGTCGCTGGCTGAGCAAGGCGGCATGCCGAGCTGGGTTGCGGTCGATGCAAAGAAGTTCGAAGGCACGTTCAAGCAAGTGCCGGAGCGCGCCGACATCGCTGGCGACATCAACGAAAGCCTGATCGTCGAATTGTACTCGCGTTAATCCGATTGACGGCCGAGGTACCCCGATTGCGTACAGCAAGGGGTAGCCTCGGCTGTTTATTTTCAGGGTGTTACCGGTCAGCCTTATCGGTGTAACGAGCCGAGGGTATTGAAAAGGAAAACCTATGCAAACCAGTTTGTTGAAACCCAAGATCATCGCCGTGGAATCGCTGGGCGAGAACCATGCGAAGGTGGTCATGGAGCCGTTTGAACGCGGCTACGGCCACACCTTGGGCAATGCGCTCCGCCGCGTGCTGCTGTCGTCGATGGTGGGCTACGCGCCGACCGAAGTGACGATCGCGGGCGTGGTGCACGAGTATTCGACGCTTGATGGTGTGCAAGAGGACGTCGTCAACCTGCTGCTGAACCTGAAGGGCGTGGTGTTCAAGCTGCACAACCGCGACGAAGTGACGGTAACCCTGCGCAAGGAAGGTGAAGGCGTCGTCACGGCCGGCGATATCGAGCTGGCGCACGATTGCGAAGTCATCAACCCGAATCACGTGATCGCGCATCTGTCGAAGGGCGGCAAGCTCGACGTGCAGATCAAGATCGAGAAGGGCCGCGGCTATGTGCCGGGCAACGTCCGTCGCTATGGCGAAGACACGGCCAAGATCATCGGCCGCATCGTCCTCGACGCGTCGTTCTCGCCGGTTCGCCGCGTGAGCTACGCAGTCGAAAGCGCACGTGTCGAGCAGCGTACCGACCTCGACAAGCTCGTGATGAACATCGAAACGAGCGGCGTGATCACCCCGGAAGAAGCGATCCGTCAATCGGCGCGCATCCTGGTCGACCAGCTGTCCGTGTTCGCGGCGCTGGAAGGCACGGAAGCGGCAGCCGAAGCACCGTCGCGCGCACCGCAGATCGATCCGATCCTGCTGCGTCCGGTGGACGATCTCGAGCTGACGGTTCGTTCGGCGAACTGTCTGAAGGCCGAGAACATCTACTACATCGGCGATCTGATCCAGCGCACGGAAAACGAGCTGCTGAAGACGCCGAACCTCGGTCGCAAGTCGCTCAACGAGATCAAGGAAGTGCTCGCTTCGCGCGGTCTCACGCTGGGCATGAAGCTCGAGAACTGGCCGCCGGCTGGTCTCGACAAGTAAGCCCGGTTGCTGTTGTAACTGGTCAAGATGCGGATTTTCTTTTAGAATCCGCATCTTGCTTTTTTCTGTTACCGGCCCGTGCACCCGTTGGGGTGCGATAGAAGAGCTGGATCAAAACTTTGAATCAAGGAAACTGAAATGCGCCATCGTCATGGTCTGCGGAAACTGAACCGCACGAGCAGCCACCGTCTGGCTATGCTCCGTAACATGTCCAACTCGCTGATCGAGCACGAAGTCATCAAGACGACGCTGCCGAAGGCGAAGGAACTCCGTAAAGTCGTCGAGCCGCTGATCACGCTCGGCAAGAAGCCGTCGCTCGCGAACCGCCGCCTGGCGTTCAACCGCCTGCGCGATCGCGACTCGGTCGCGAAGCTGTTCGACGTGCTCGGTCCGCGTTTCGCGAACCGTCCGGGCGGCTACCTGCGCATCCTGAAGTTCGGCTTCCGCGTCGGCGACAACGCACCGATGGCACTGGTCGAACTGCTGGATCGTCCGGAAGTCGACGAAACGGAAAACGTGCAAGAAGCTGAATAAGCTTCCCGGCACGTCGCAGTAGCAAAAAAGGGTCAAGCATTCGCTTGGCCCTTTTTGCTTGGTGGCCCGGAATGCGGTCGACGGGGTGTGGTCGACTGCCGCAGTCGGTCCGCCGGCACCATCGTGCCGGGTGCGCTACGATACGGGGCAAACAGCGGGTGAATGCGCCGGCGGACGAAACTGGAGGTGCGCGAATGGTCGTGGTGCTGATGCTGACGACGGTGCCGGATGCGGCAACCGCCGACGCGCTCGCCGATGGCGCGCTGGCCGCGCGGCTTGCCGCCTGCGTGTCGCAGCTCGGTACGGTCCGGTCGCGCTATCACTGGGAAGGCAAGATCGAGACGGCCGAAGAGATCCAGCTGCTGTTCAAGACGAGCGCGGTGCGCTCGCTGGAGCTGGAACGCTTCATCCAGTCGCACCATCCTTACGACACCCCTGAAATCGTCTCCTGGCAGGCTGCCGCGTCGCCGGCATACGGCCAATGGGTGACCAGCGAAACTCAACGTCTATTTCATGTTTAACGGTATGGCTGTTCGCGCGCGTGTCGACGCGCTGCGGTTCTTCGCGTTCCTGCTGTCGTTCGCGCTCGCATTCGTGCTGGGCGGGACGTCGCTCGCCCGCGCCGCCGACGATTTCCTCGATCCGTCGGTCGCGTTCAAGTTCAGTTCGAGCGAGTCGCCCGGGCAGGTCGACGTGCGCTTCAGGATCGCCGACGGCTATTACCTGTATCGGGAGCGGTTCGCATTCGCGGTCAAGAGCGGGCAGGCGACGCTCGGCGAACCGCAACTGCCGGCCGGTCACGTGAAGTTCGATCAGACGTTCCAGAAGAACGTCGAAACCTATCGCGGCGACCTCGTGATCCATGTGCCGGTCAAGCAGGCGGCCGGGCCGTTCGAACTCACCGTGACGTCGCAGGGCTGCGCGGACGAGGGCATCTGCTATCCGCCCGCCGAGCATGTCGTCAAAGTTGGCGGCGACGCGCTGGGCGCGGCAACGGCCGCGTCGACTTCGGGCCAGGATGCGGCGGCCGGCAACTGGTTCGACAAGGTCACGAGCGCCGAATACACGCAGTCGCTGCTCGAGGGGCACGGGTTCCTGACGATCATCGCACTGTATTTCGTTGCGGGCGTCGTGCTGAGCCTGCTGCCCTGCTCGTATCCGATGATCCCGATCGTGTCGGCGATCATCATCGGCCAGGGCACGCGCGCGACCCACACGCGAGGCTTTGCGCTGTCGCTTACCTACGTGGTCGGCATGGCGCTCGTCTACACGGTGCTCGGCATCGCGGCCGCGCTGGTCGGGCAGAGCCTCGGCGCGTGGCTGCAGAATCCGTGGGTGCTCGGCAGCTTCGGCGTGCTGCTGACGGCATTTGCGGTGTCGCTGATTTCCGGCGTCGATATCGCATTGCCGCAGCGCTGGCAAAACGGCGCCGCGGACGCGTCGAGCGGCCGCAAGGGCGGGCACTTCGTCGCGGTCGCGGCAATGGGTGCGCTGTCGGCGCTCGTCGTCGGCGCCTGCATGACGGCGCCGCTGTTCGCGGTGCTCGCGTTCATCGCTCATACGGGCAACGCACTGCTCGGCGGCGCGGCGCTGTTCGCGATGGGCCTCGGGCTCGGCGTGCCGCTGCTGGTCGTCGGCGTCGGCGCGGGCGCTTTGCTGCCGCGGGCGGGCGCGTGGATGGACAGTGTGAAGGTGTTCTTCGGCATCGTGCTGCTCGCAGCCGCGCTGTGGATCGTCTGGCCGGTGCTCGGCGGCGCGTTCAGGATGGTGCTGGCCGCGTTGTGGCTGCTGATTGCAGCCGCGGCGCTGGGGCTGTTCACCCCGCATGCGGGCGCGTCGTCCATCTGGCGGCGGCTCGGGCGCGGGCTCGGCGCGGCGCTGACGATCTGGGCGGCGGCCTTGCTCGTCGGGCTGGCCGCAGGGTCGACCGACCCCGTGAAGCCGCTGGCGGTGCTCGCCGCGCGCACGACCGCGTCCGTTTCGGGTGCGCCCGCAGGCGGAGCGTCCGCTGCGCAGGAGGGGCCGGCTTTTGCATCGGTGGGGTCGAATGCCGATCTGGATGCGTTGCTGAAGACTTCAGGCCGGCCGGTGATGCTCGACTTCTACGCCGACTGGTGCGTGAGCTGCAAGGAAATGGAGCATCTGACGTTCACCGATTCGCGCGTGCAGGCGCGGCTCGCGCAACTGCACCTGGTGCGCGCGGACGTCACCGCGAACAACCCGGACGATCAGGCGCTGCTCAAGCGCTTCAACCTGTTCGGGCCGCCGGGAATCATCTTCTTCGACCGTAACGGTAACGAAATCGGCCGGGTGGTCGGCTATCAGGCCGCGGATACGTTCCTGCGCAGTCTCGATCGCGCGGCCGTGCCGTCGGTGTGACGGGCACGTGTCGCCGGCCTCGAGGCGGCGACCGAAACGCACGAACGCCTGCTCCGCATCCGAAGCGACAGGCAAGAAAAAACGGCGACGCACCGAAATGCGTCGCCGTTTTGTTTTTGCGCGAAGGCCTGCGGATCAGCGCTGGGCCTTCAGCAGTCGCGCGGCGTCGAGCGCGAAATAGGTCAGCACGCCATCGGCGCCGGCACGCTTGAATGCGAGCAGCGATTCGAGCACGACCTTGTCGTGGTCGAGCCAGCCGTTCATCGCAGCGGCTTTCAGCATCGCGTATTCGCCGCTCACCTGGTACACGTAGGTCGGGAAGCGGAACTCGTCCTTCACGCGGCGCACGATGTCGAGGTACGGCATGCCGGGCTTGACCATCACCATGTCCGCGCCTTCGTCGATGTCGAGGCGCACTTCGCGCAGCGCTTCGTCGCTGTTCGCCGGATCCATCTGGTAGGTCATCTTGTTGCTCTTGCCGAGATTCGCGGCCGAGCCGACCGCGTCGCGGAACGGGCCGTAGAACGCCGACGCGTACTTGGCCGAATAAGCCATGATGCGCGTATGGATATGACCTTCGCTTTCGAGCATTTCGCGGACCGCGCCGATGCGGCCGTCCATCATGTCCGACGGTGCGACGATATCGACGCCGGCCTCGGCCTGCGCACGCGCCTGCTCGATCAGGATCTCGATGGTGTCGTCGTTGATCACGTAGCCGTTTTCGTCGAGGACGCCGTCCTGGCCGTGGCTCGTGTACGGATCGAGTGCGACGTCGGTCAGCACGCCGAGCTCGGGGAAGCGCTTTTTCAGCTCGCGCACCGCGCGCGGGATCAGGCCTTCGGGGTTGGCCGCCTCGCGGCCGTCGGGCGTCTTCAGCGACGGCTCGATGGCCGGGAACAGCGACAGCACCGGCACGCCCAGCTCGACGCATTGCTCGGCGACGTGCATCAGCAAGTCGACGGACACGCGCTCGACGCCCGGCATCGACGGCACCGGCTGCCGCTCGTTCGTGCCGTCGACGACGAACACCGGATAGATCAGGTCGTCGGTGGTCAGGCGGTTTTCGCGCATCAGGCGGCGGGAGAAGTCGTCGCGGCGCATCCTGCGCGGACGATGAAGCGGATGGAAGCTCATGGCAGTTGGGCAGAAATCAGGACAATAAGGGCCTTACGGAACCCTTAGGTTATTTTCTGGAGCGTTGGTATATGATAGCGATCGAGCGGCACGCCTTGCGTGACGCTCCCCGCTTCTCCTCCCTGAGCGGGTGCCTGTCGTTATTCGATTAGGCTGTTTGACCCGCCGTTCAACGGCGGGTTTTTTTATGCGCAGGTCGAATCGCAGGCACTGTCAGGTGCGCGCCGCCGTTTCCCGGCTGCGCGTTGCCCGGTCATTTTGCTACAGGCTCGGCATTTTCGTCGGCGACGGACGGCCGCAGCCAGCTCTCGATCAGCGCGTGCGCGTCGTCGAGCCCCGTGCGCTTGAGCGCGGAGAACAGCTGGACCGTCAGCTTGCCTTCGACGCCCGAGTCGCGATACGCATCGAGCCCCTTTTGCGTCGTCCGCAGCGCGTTGACGCTTTCCTGGCGCGTCAATTTGTCGCACTTCGTCAGCAGCGTGTGGATCGGCTTGCCGGTCGGCGCGAACCACTCGATCATCCGGCGATCGAGGTCGGTCAGCGGACGGCGGGAATCCATCATCAGGATCAGGCCGCACAGCTGCGAGCGGGTCGCGAGGTAGGTCGACAGCAGCATTTCCCAGTGCGCCTTCGCGGCGCCGGGCACTTCCGCGTAGCCGTAGCCGGGCAGGTCGACGAGATTCGCGACGGGCTCGGCCGCCGGGCCGACCGAGAAGTAGTTGATGTGCTGCGTGCGGCCGGGCGTTTTCGACGCGAACGCGAGCCGTTTCTGGTTGCACAGCACGTTGATCGCCGTCGATTTGCCGGCGTTCGAGCGGCCCGCGAACGCGATTTCCGGCTGCACCGTCGGCGGCAGGTCGCGCAGGTGGTTGACGGTCGTGTAGAAGCGGGCTTGATGGAGCAGAAAGGCCATGGGAACCGGGGACGGACGGGCGGCGCGAGCCGCTTGGTGGAGGCGGGGTAGCCCCGATAGGCGCAGGGGCTTTCAGCGCGATATTGTACAATACGACGGTTTTACCGAAGGCCCCGGGCGCCCGTCTCGCGCGCTTGCGCGGCTTCTGCGGTAGACTGATCGCCGTCGTTTATTGCAGAACCTCAAATTCCCACAAGACGAAACAGGGTGTGCGAATGAATCGACTGTGCAAGTCTCTGGTTGTGCTTCAGTTTGCAGCAGGGTTCGTAGGTTTCGTAGCAGAGGCAACAGCGGCAGATGCGGCCAAGCCGGATCTGGACCGCGGCAAGGCGATCGCGGGACAGGTTTGCGCATCGTGTCATGGCGCCGACGGCAACAGCGCGTCGGGCAGTTTTCCGAAGCTTGCGGGCCAGCATCCCGAGTATCTGGTCAAGCAGCTGAACGATTTCAAGACCCAGTCGGGCGCGAAGGGGCCGGCGCGCACCAATGCCGTGATGGTGGGTTTCGCGAGCGCGTTGAGCGCCGACGACATGCGTAACGTCGCCGCGTATTACGGCTCGCAGGCGACGAAGCTCGGCACCGCGCATGACGCGGCGACCGTGCCGCTCGGGCAGAAGATCTACCGCGGCGGCATCGCGGACAAGGGTGTGCCCGCGTGTGCGAGTTGCCACGGGCCGACGGGGCAGGGGATGCCCGTCCAGTATCCGCGTCTGTCGGGCCAATGGGCGGATTACACGGTTGCCCAGTTGGCGGCGTTCCAGCAGGGGGCTGGCGCCCGTAACAACAACGAGGCGATGCATCAGATCGCATCGCGACTGTCGGACAGCGAGATCAAGGCCGTGGCGGACTATATCGCCGGGCTGCGCTGAGCGTCGGTCGCGAACGGAGTGGCCGGACGCCCGAAGGGCGGTCGGCGTCAGAACAAGAAAAGGGTGGGGCGCCGCATCGTTGCGGCCGCCTTGCCCTTTTTTGTTGTCAGCACTCGCCGGGCCGCCCCAAGAGTGCTGACCGCCCCCTCGGGGGGCAGCGAACATAGTGAGCGTTGGGGGCTGTTTCCCCTTAGTCGGAGTTTGAATGAGCGTTACCACGTCGGGGTTGCAGTCGAAGTCGGGCCAGGGCGCGACGAAACGCGCAGTCGAGCTGTTGAGCTCGATGCGTTTCGCGATCGCACTGCTGGTGGTGCTGTCGATCGCGAGTATCGTCGGCACGGTCCTGACCCAGGACGACCCGTATCCGAACTACGTGAACCAGTTCGGGCCGTTCTGGGCGGACATCTTCCGTTCGCTCGGCCTGTACAACGTGTACAGCGCGTGGTGGTTCATGCTGATCCTGATCTTCCTCGTCGTGTCGATCTCGCTGTGCGTGATCCGCAATGCGCCGAAGATGCTCAAGGATGCGAAGAGCTGGAAGGACAAGGTGCGCGAAGGCAGCCTGCGCGCGTTCCACCACAAGGCCGAATATGCGGCGAGCGGCACGCGCGCGGCGGCAACCGCGACGCTCGCCGCGTTCGTCACGAAGGCCGGCTACAAGCACGTCGTGCGCGAGACCGACGGCGCGACGCTGATCTCCGCGAAGCGCGGTGCGCTGACGAAGTGGGGCTACATCTCCGCGCACCTCGCAATCGTCGTGATCTGCGTCGGCGGCCTGCTCGACAGCAACCTGCCGATCAAATTCCAGATGTGGATGTTCGGCAAGAGCCCCGTCAATACGAGCGCGACGATCAGCGAGATCTCGCCCGACCATCGGCTGTCGGCGTCGAACCCGACGTTCCGCGGCTATGCGTGGGTGCCGGAAGGCCAGTTCGTGTCGACCGCGATCCTGAACCAGCCGAGCGGCTCGCTGATCCAGGACCTGCCGTTCTCGATCCAGCTCAACAAGTTCATCGTCGACTACTACACGACCGGGATGCCGAAGCTGTTCGCGAGCGACATCGTCGTGATCGATCGCGAGACGGGCAAGAAGATTCCGGCACGCGTCGAGGTCAACAAGCCGTTCACGTACAAGGGCGTGTCGATCTACCAGTCGAGCTTCCAGGACGGCGGCTCGCAGATGCAGGTGACCGCGTTCCCGATGACGGGCGACACCGCGAAGACGTTCCCGCTGCAGGGCACGATCGGCAGCTCGGTGCCGCTGCCGGGCGCCGGCGGCGAGACGATCGAATTCTCCGACTTCCGCGCGATCAACGTCGAGAACATGGCCGACGCGAACGGCAAGCCGGACGTGCGCGGCGTCGCGAAGACCGGATCGCTGAAGGAAGCCTTCGACGAGCGGCTCGGCTCGGGCGCGAAGACGTCGAAGCCCGTGCAACTGCACAACATCGGCCCGTCGGTGCAATACAAGGTGCGCGGCAAGGATGGCCAGGCGCGCGAGTTCAACAACTACATGCTGCCGGTCGACATGGGCGGCGAGCGTGTATTCCTCGCCGGCGTGCGTGCAAGCCCGAACGATCCGTTCCGCTACATGCGGATTCCGGCGGACAGCCAGGATTCGATCGGCGAATGGATGCGCGTGCGCGCGGCGCTCGAGGATCCGGCGGTGCGTACGGAGGCGGCGGCCCGCTTCGCGCTGCATTCGCTGCCGGGCAGCGAAGCGGCGCTGCGCGGCCGTCTGCAGGAAAGCGCCGTGAAGGTGCTGACCCTGTTTGCCGCGAGCGACGACAGCGCCGGGCGCGGCGCCGACGGCCAGCCGATGGGCGGCTTCCAGGCCGTCGCGACGTTCATCGACCGCTCGGTGCCGAAGGCCGAGCAGGAGAAGGCGGCCAGCCTGATGCTGCGGATGCTCGAGGGCGCGATGTGGGAGGTCTGGCAGATCGCGCGCGAGCGCGGCGGCGAGCCGCCGGCCCAGCAGGGCGCGGATTCGGTGCGGTTCGTGCAGAGCGCGATCAACGCGCTGTCCGACAGCTTCCTGTATGGTGCGCCGGTCTATCTGCAGCTCGACTCATTCAAGCAGGTGCAAGCTTCGGTATTTCAGTTGACGCGCGCGCCGGGCAAGAATCTGGTGTATCTTGGCAGCCTGCTGCTCGTCGCCGGCATCTTCTCGATGTTCTACGTGCGCGAGCGGCGCCTCTGGTTCTGGCTCAAGGACGCCGGCTCCGGCGTCGATGTGGTGATGGCGATGTCCACGGCCCGCAAGACCTTCGATTTCGAGAAAGAATTCGTGCAGACGCGCGACGCGGCCGGCGCCGCGTTGCACACCGCACCTCGCGATGCCGCGCCGGCTGGTGCGGCATCGGCTTCCCGCCCGCCCGCTGGCGGTGGTTCCGAGAATTCCACCCGGTAACATCATGGATCTCACTCAAGTCTCTCCCGCCCGTGACGCGTCGTCTCGAGCCCCGATTCCGGCGCCGCTGTTCGACGACCGTCCGTTCCTGGCGCGCCTGTCGCCGCTCGACTGGCTGTTCGCGCTGGCGCTGGTGCTCGGCGCGGGCTACGCGTTCGTGCACTACAACGCGCACATGGATTACTACGACAAGGCGGTGCTGATCGGCACCGTTCCGGCGCTCGTCACGCTCGGCTGGCGCTGGAAGCCGGCGCGGCTGTTGATGGCGTCGATCGCGGTGCTGGCGCTGCTGTCGATCCAGATCTACCAGGGCGATCTCGCGCGCGCGGATTCGGCGTTCTTCCTCAAGTATTTCCTGTCGAGCCAGTCCGCGATCCTGTGGATGAGCGCGCTGTTCGTGCTCGCGACGTTCTTCTACTGGATCGGCCTGCTCGCACGCTCGGAATCGGGCTCGGCGATCGGCCAGAAGCTCACGTGGGTCGCCGTGCTGATGGGCTTCACGGGGCTGATGGTGCGCTGGTACGAGTCGTACCTGATCGGCGCCGACGTCGGGCATATTCCCGTGTCGAACCTCTACGAAGTGTTCGTGCTGTTCAGCCTGATCACCGCGCTGCTCTACCTGTATTACGAAGGCCACTACGGCACGCGCGCGCTCGGCGCGTTCGTGCTGCTGGTGATCAGCGCTGCGGTCGGCTTCCTGATGTGGTACTCGGTCGCGCGCGACGCGCAGCAGATCCAGCCGCTCGTGCCGGCGCTGCAGAGCTGGTGGATGAAGATCCACGTGCCGGCGAACTTCATCGGCTACGGCAGCTTCGCGCTGTCGGCGATGGTGTCGGTCGCATACCTGATGAAGGAGCGTGGCGTGCTCGCCGATCGTCTCCCGACGCTCGAGGTGCTCGACGACGTGATGTACAAGTCGATCGCGGTCGGCTTCGCGTTCTTCACGATCGCGACGATCCTCGGCGCGTTGTGGGCGGCCGAGGCATGGGGCGGCTACTGGAGCTGGGACCCGAAGGAAACCTGGGCGCTGATCGTCTGGCTGAACTACGCGGCATGGCTGCACATGCGCCTGATGAAAGGCCTGCGCGGCACGGCCGCCGCATGGTGGGCGCTGACCGGGCTCGTCGTCACGACGTTCGCGTTCCTCGGCGTCAACATGTTCCTGTCGGGGCTGCACAGCTACGGCAAGCTGTAAGATTCGCGACGCTCGTCCGACCAAAGACCGCCGGTGCACAGTGTGCCCGGCGGTTTTCTTTTGTAACGGGCGGGGGATCCGGGCGTCGAACGGCGCATGATCGGGCGGGTCGAACGCGCATTGAGTGTGCATGGAGCGTGCAAAAGGCGCGCGCAGGAGGAGCAGCACGATGTGGATCAAACGGCCATTCCGCAGCGCGTTGAGCGGTGACGACATTCCGCGCAGCGAGATTACGCCGCGCGCGCTATTCGAGAACCGCCGGCGCATGCTGCAGGCGGCCGGCATCGCGGTGGCCGGCGGTGTGCTTGGCCGCAGCGGCGCGGCGCTCGCCGCGTACGCGTCGCCCGATGCGCGGGCGGCGAAACTGGCCGCGAAAACCAATCCGAAGTTTGTCGTCGCCGACAAGGTGACGCCGTTCAAGGACATCACGTCCTACAACAACTTCTACGAGTTCGGCACCGACAAGGGCGACCCGGTGCAAAACGCCGGCACGCTGCGCGCGCGTCCGTGGCGCGTGAGCGTCGAAGGTGAAGTGCAGCATCCGAAGGTGTTCGACCTCGACGAGCTGCTCAGGCTCGCGCCGCTCGAGGAGCGCGTGTATCGGCTGCGCTGCGTCGAAGGCTGGTCGATGGTGGTTCCGTGGATCGGCGTGCCGCTTGCCGAGCTGATCAAGCGCGTGCAGCCGACCGGCAACGCGAAATATGTGCAGTTCATCACGCTCGCCGATCCGTCGCAGATGCCGGGCCTGTCGACGCCGATCCTCGACTGGCCGTATTCGGAAGGACTGCGGATGGACGAGGCGATGCATCCGCTGACGCTCTTGACGATGGGCGTCTACGGGCAGGTGCTGCCGAACCAGAACGGCGCGCCGGTGCGGATCGTCGTGCCGTGGAAGTACGGCTTCAAGAGCGCGAAGTCGCTCGTGAAGATCCGCTTCGTCGACAAGCAGCCGCCGACCAGCTGGAATACCTATGCGCGCAACGAGTACGGGTTCTATTCGAACGTGAATCCGAACGTCGACCACCCGCGCTGGAGCCAGGCGACCGAGCGGCGCATCGGCGAGGACGGGTTCTTCACGCCGAAGCGCAAGACACTGATGTTCAACGGCTACGGCGACCTCGTCGCGTCGATGTATCAGGGCATGGACCTGAAGAAGTACATCTGACGCGACCGGTGAGTAACGATATGTCCCCTTCGACGCTCACGCCCGC